>CAVEPP010000260.1:0-3170 GCA_963617605.1 Alloprevotella sp.
CGGTATCTTTGCCGATAATATGATGAAGCTGCTGCCGACGGCGGCCCGCATCGGCTTTACCGGAACGCCGCTTCTGTCGAGCGACAACATCACCGCCCGCACCTTCGGCGGCTATGTTTCGGTCTATGACTTCAAGCGAGCCGTGGAGGACGGCGCGACCGTCCCGCTGTATTACGAGAACCGCGGAGAGAGAATTCTTGACCTTCACAACCCGGAGATCACAAATCGAATTTTAGATGCCATAGAAAACGCCGATCTCGATGTGGATCAGCAGGACAAGCTCGAAGCGGAGTTCGCCAAAGAGATCCATCTGCTGACGGCGGAGCTGCGGCTGCGCTCCATAGCCAAAGACTTCGCCGGACACTACTCCGATCTCTGGATGAGCGGCAAGGCGATGTTTGTCTGCCTGAATAAAGTGACCTGTGTGCGCATGTATAACTTCGTGCAGGAATATTGGCAAGCGGAAATTCAAAAACTCAAGGCAAAGATCAAGTCGGCGACGCAGCAGGAGGCGCAGGAGCTGGAACGCAAGCTGCGCTGGATGCAGGAAACGGAAATGGCGGTCGTCATTTCGCAGGAGCAAAATGAAATACAGACCTTCAGGAAATGGGGGCTGGATATTAAAACGCACCGCGAAAAGATGGAAAACCGGGAGTTGGACAAAGAGTTTAAGGATTCCGGCAATCCGCTTCGCGTTGTATTCGTCTGTGCCATGTGGCTCACCGGGTTTGACGTCAAGGGCTTGTCCTGCCTGTATCTGGACAAGCCGCTGAAAGCGCATACGCTGATGCAGACCATCGCTCGCGCCAACCGCGTGGCGGAGGGGAAAAGCAACGGTCTGATCATCGATTACATAGGCATTGTAAAAGCACTGCGAAAAGCTCTTGCGGACTACACGGCAAATGTCGGCGGACTTGGCGGCGCTGACCCGACGGTGGACAAAGAGAAACTGATCGCGCGGATCGGTGACACGGTTGCCAAGGCGGAAATGTTTCTCTCCGAACGGAAGATCGATCTGGATCTGTTGATCGCCGCGGAAGGTTTTGCAAAGCTTTCGTATTTGCAGGATGCCGCCAACGCCGTGCGCGGTTCCATGGAGGATAAGAAATCGTTTTCGACCTATGCTTCGGAACTGAAGCGCCTGATGAAATATGCGGATCGAGACGATGTAACCGGACATATGCGCAAGCAGTATGAGGCGATTGCGGCCATTTACGGTATGCTGCAAAAAAAGAGAAAGCATACCGATACGACCGACTTAATGGTGGAGATTAACGCCATCATTAACGATTATGTGGAGATTGAGCCGCAGCAGCCAAACGCCATAACCGCGTCGCCGCGTTTCGACATCAGCGCCATCGACTTTGATCTGCTCCGCCGCGAGTTTGCCAAAACCCGGCGGAAGAATCTGCTCATGCGCGATCTGGACGAGGCTATCCGGCAGCAGTTGGATAAGATGGTGTTTGCCAATCCGAAGCGCATCGACTACTACGAGCGATACCGCGAGATTATCCAGAACTACAACGGCGAGCAGGACAGAGCGACGATCGAAAAGACCTTCCTGGATCTGATGGATCTCGCCGATCGTATGAGTCGGGAGGAGCAGCGCTACGCGCGGGAGGGCTTCGCGAGTGACGAAGAGCTTTCGTTGTACGACATGCTGTTCCGTGACGATTTGAGCAAAAACGATATTAAAAAGCTCAAGACGGCGGCGTCAGACCTTCTTCGAAAAATCAAGGCAAAAATTTCCGAGCTGGATCATTGGACGGATAAGCAGGAAACGCGGGCGGTTGTCGATACGCTGATCCGCGATGTTCTCTGGGAGACACTGCCGGAATGTTATAATAATGACGACATTACGGAATACCGCGAGAAAGTCTATGAGTACGTCTTTACGCGGTACAAAGAAATTGCATAAAAGAGGGCGTGCCGCAATTCGCTGCGGCACGCCCCTTTTGCCTATACCCCCAGCGCGGCGAGGGTGAGGATGCCGAGGTTGGCGTTCCAGATGCTTTCAAACTGCGAGAGCGGGAGCGGGTTTTCGCCGAGGCCGCACTCGATCGTGTAGCCGGGGCGGTCAAAATTTTGAATGAACCAGTCCTTATACCCGGCAAAGCCGGAGGCGTAGGGCGTGTCCTCGTAGGCATAGCCGCTCACGGCGGCGAACCGCTCGGCGAGCGCGCGGCTGCCCTCCGGCTCAAAATTTAAGTACTTCCAGTAAATGACGTTCCCCTGCGTGTGATACGCGAGCACGAGCGCGGGGTCGAGCGCTTCGGTAAAGGCGGCGAGCGCGGCGGCCTCCGGCGCCGTGAGCGGCGCTTCGCCGACAAAGTCGCGCGGGGCGGGGCGGTCGTAGCCCTGCGCAAACTTGATCGCGCGGGCGGTGTCCCACCCGGCGGGGTATTGCAGATTGAGATCGACGCCTGCGATGTTCGCCTTCCAGCCGTCGGGATAGGGGATCGCGGGAAACTCCGCGGCGATGGCCGCTGTCTGCTCCTTCGCTTCGCCCTCCGGCAGCGCGCCTGTCACGAGATCGACGCCGTCCGGATCGACGAGCGGCACGAGCGTGAGAGAGGCGCGGAAGAGGATATCCTCCGCCGGGTAGCCGAACACGGTCTCGCCCGCGGCGGCCGCGTGGAGCAGCGTTTCGAGATATTTCATCAAAAGCGGCGTCGTGATCCACTCGTTCGCGTGGTGCGCGGCGCTGTAGAGCACGCGGCGCAGTCCGTCGCCCGCCGTGAGCGCCCAGACCGGGCGGGAGAGGACGCTGCGCCCGATGCTCTCGGCGCGAAGCTGCGGATACCGGTGCGTCAGCCCGTCCACGGCATAGTCCATGAGCGCGCTGCACCACGGGATGTCCGTCGGCACGACGGAAAACGGCAGCGGTACGGTGATCCGCTGCCCGGGCCGCAGCGCGAACGGGTCGAGCGCCGGGTTTGCCGTTTCGATCGCGGCGAGCGAGGCATCGTACCGCTCGGCGAGCGAGAAGAGCGTATCGCCGGGCCGGACTGTATGTACGGCGTATCCGCGAAGCCATGGCGCAAGCGCGCGTTCGGTCTCCGCGCCGAAAACGCCGTCGGGCGGCAGACTGTGCGAGCGCTGGAAGGCTTGCAGCGCGCTTTTTGTCGCCCGCCGAAAACGCCGTCGGGCGCGGGGCCGCCGTACTGCGC
>CAVEPP010000261.1:0-3146 GCA_963617605.1 Alloprevotella sp.
TCGCGGCGCAGACATCGTCTGCTGTGTTGGGATAGGAGTGGATGGCGACGGGGATCTTCCGCTGCTGTGCCAGCGCGAAAATCGGGGCGTTATAGTCGCCGTCCAGAGCTACGCCAGTGTTGTTGGGGTGGATCTTGATGCCGTCCAGACCATAGCAGTCGATGGCTTTCCCGATCGCCTCCGCAGACTGCGCCGGGGGATTGCGCGTGTCGATGTCCGCAAAGGCAAAAAACCGGCCGGGAAAGGTGTTCTTCATGTCCCGAAGATTTCGGTGAACGGCATCGACCGTGAATTCCATGGACATGAGCCACGGATCGTTCAGCGGCATGATGACGGCTTTTTCGATATGCAGAGCGTCCATCATGGCGCAGTATTCGTGAATATCCGTACAGAGCCAGGCGTCGTCGGAGTCCGGGTTCGCCTTATGGACAGCATCGGGGAGAATATGGATGTGGGCATCGATCTTTTTGAGCGATTCCCAGTGTGTAAACGCCATATCCTTCGCCTCCTTGCGTGCTGTATGCACCTATTATGGCACAGAGGAAATGCGGTTTGCAACGGATTTCCCGATATAAATTCATTGCATCAGAGACTTTCCCGGACCGCCGCTTCTGCCGCCGGGACACCGGCTTTTGCCGGTGTTGTGCAGTTTTTGCGCACCGCCGTTTGCGCAGAAAAAAATTTACCTAAATTCTGGTCGATTTTCTCCGTTGAGTTTTATAAAATGCATAAATATAATCGAATCATTCCCCGGAAATCCTATCATATGAAAAGAGGAATATCAAAATGAAACAACACCGTATTCTCTCTGCGCTGCTGGTTTTGATCCTTCTTCTGGGACTGGCCGCGTGCGGAACCACGACCACGCCTGCGCCGGCCGGAGAGCCGGAAACCACCGCGGAAGCCCCGGCGGACACCGCGTCCGACGGCACCGATGTTACCGCGACGCTGACCTACTGGGACACCTCGGACTATGCGGATCTTGAATCCAACCGAATTCTGGCGACGGCGATCGAAAAATTCAACGAAAAATACCCCAATATCACCATCGACGTCGTGGGTAAGGGCCGCGTGGAGGATCTTTACAGCGCGATGTCCATCGCCTTCGGCGCGGGCAACGGCCCGGATCTCTTCTGGGCGAATGTCGGCGAGGTCATGAGCGACTATGTTAAGAACGGCTATCTCATGGACCTGACCGATCTCGCCGCCGAGCTCAAATGGTCGGATGTGTACTACACCTCCGCGCTCAATAACCAGCAGACGCTCTGGAACGGCATTTACGCCGCGCCCAAGGCGCAGAAGGTCCTCGGTATTTACTACAGCAAGGCAATTTACGAGCAGTTCGGCTTTGAAGTGCCGAAGAGCATCGAAGAGTTCAAAGCGCAGTGCGATGAGCTCGCCGCGGCGGGCATCACCCCCATCGGCAATGCCGGCAAGTATGCTGCGTGCACGAACCGCTGGTTTGACGGCTTCCTCGATGTAAACGCCGGAACAGAGCTGCATGATGCGCTGCTCAACGGCACGGCCTCCATCAACTGCGATGCGGTCGTAAAGTCCTTCAAGGACATGGCGGAGCTCACGCAGTATTTCCAGATCGGCTATCTCTCCCAGGAAGAGAGCGAAACGTGCATGGCGCTTGTGTCCGGCGGCGTATGCTTCACGTTCGACGGAAGCTGGGTCTACTATGACATCCAGAACGCCGGCGCGGACGTGGAGGACTACGGCATGTTCGTTTTCCCCGCTTCGGATGCGCCCCGCGCTGACACCTACGGCGACGGCGTGTTTGCCAATGCCGACACGAAATACCCCGAGCTTGTTAAGTATTTCCTTGCGTGCTACTCCGACGCGGACTGCTATAAGGCCGCCTTTGAGAGCACCGGCGCGATCACGGTCGCCCGCTACGACGTCATTGACCAAAACGGACTCGACAGCCTCAACAAGGACATCCTCGGCTGCCTGAACGCCGCCGGCGGCTCGTATATGCCCTCCAATGAGATGGCGTGGCCGGCGCAGCTCTCTGACGAGCTTCTCGAGTACATCGACCAGATCGCCCTCGGCGTTATCACGCCGGAGGAAGCGGGGGCGAACCTTGACGCTACCGCAAGCGCCATCGGGTTCTATAAGTAAGAATCAACGGCAAAGAATGGTCTGATCCTTCCGGTCAGACCATTCTGCATAATTGGGAGGAATTCTCATGACAAAACTCCGCCGGGACAACGCGCGCACGTGCATGGCTTTCGTTGCCGTGCCAGCGCTGCTGTATCTCGTTTTCATCATTTATCCGATTTTCCATTCCGTATACATCAGTCTCTTTGACTGGCAGGCACTTTCCAAGGAACGCACGTTCATCGGACTCGGCAATTACATAAAAACGTTTACGAGCAACCGTATTTTCGGCGTGGCGCTGCTGAACAATCTGAAGTGGTGCGTCGGGTCGATCGTACTGCCGATGGCGGTGGGACTGATCATCGCGGCGTTCATCTCCCAGGAGCGCCGCGGAGACAGCTTCCTTCAGACGGCGGTGTTTGTGCCCGTCGTGCTGTCCGTGACGGCGGTAGGCCTCATCTGGCGCTGGATGTATGATCCGAGCTTCGGCCTCATAACGAATGTTCTGTCCTTCCTTTCGGGCGGAAACTTCAATTTCAACTGGTATGCCAACCCCAATTCGGTGATCTATTATCTCATTCTTGCCGGGTCGTGGTCTTATACGGGCATGTGTCTGTGCCTGTTCGTTTCCGGCATAAAGAATATCCCGCAGGATACCATCAGCGCCGCGCGCATCGACGGCGCGGGGACGTGGCGGGTGTTCTGGTACATTATCCTGCCCCAGCTGCGCAGCACGATCAACGCAGTGCTCATCTATACGATGGCCAACGCCTTCAAGGTATTCGATCTGGTGTTCGTTATGACGAACGGCGGCCCCGGACGGCTCACGAACGTGCTGGCGAGCCTGTCGTATGAGACGATATTCCGGTACCACCAGTACGGCGAGGGAAGCGCGATCTCCGTTTTGATGACGCTGATCCTGCTTGTCATATCGTTCGTGATCAACCGCATTATCCGGATCGAAAAGGAGTGAGCGCAACATGAAGCGAACCAACCGAATCCATACGTTTTTTGCCATACTGATCGGCGTCATCTGGCTC
>CAVEPP010000262.1:0-490 GCA_963617605.1 Alloprevotella sp.
AGCGTGATGACAACCGCGTCCGGCGTGAATAGGCCGACTGCCTGTTCGGAGATGAACTGCGTCAGCAGCGCGATGATGACGCCGAAGCTCACCGCGATGATTATCGCGTAGCGCAGTGTCTGCTCGGCGCGCGCCTGCTTCCCCGCGCCGATGTTCTGCGCGCAGAGCGCCGACACCGTTGACAGCATCGACGACGGCACGAGGAACACGAAGCTGATGATTTTCTCCACGATGCCGACCGCCGCCGCGGCGTCAAGCCCGCGCCGGTTGGCGATGACAGTGATGACGATGAAAGCGATCTGGATCAGCCCGTCCTGCGCCGCCACGGGTATTCCGATGCGCAGAAGCCGCCCCATCGTGTCGCGCTGGGGATGGAGATCGTGCCGCTCAAGGCTGATGCCCGACTTCCTGCGCAGTATCACCACGAGCGAGAACACAACGCTTATTGCCTGCGACAGCGTTGTGCCGAGCGCCGCGCCTGCGGGGCCAA
>CAVEPP010000262.1:500-3144 GCA_963617605.1 Alloprevotella sp.
GTCGAGCGCAATGTTCGCGGCGCAGGCCACGGCGATGAATATCATCGGGCTTTTCGAGTCGCCGAGGCCGCGGAAAATGGAGCTTATGATGTTGTAGGCCGTGATGAACGGGATGCCGATGAAGCAGATCGTAAGATACGCCCGCGTCCCCTCCGCGGCCTCCGCCGGGGTGGACATCACGGAGACGATGGGCCTGACGAGCGCGAGAAGCAGCGCCGTGATGACGACGGACAGCAGCATGAACAGCGTCACGGTGTTGCCGATGGCGGCCGAGGCGCGCTTCTTGTCCCCCGCACCAACGGCCTGACCTATGCATACGGTCGAGCCCATCGCAAGGCCGACGATCATAACCGTCAGCATGTGCATGACCTGACTGCCGATGGACACGGCGGTCGTGCTGGCGACACCCTCAAACTGGCCGATTATGAAGAGGTCGGCCAGACCGTAGAGCGTCTGCAAGAAGTATGAAAGCAGATATGGCAGCGAGAAATAGGCTATGTTTTTCAGTACACTGCCGTTTGTAAGATTTTTTTCCAAGGAGTTCACCTGATTGCTTAGAATATAAATCCGCCGCCGAGGACGTAGTCGCCGTCATACAGCACGGCGGACTGCCCCACGGCGGGGGCGCGCACCGGTTCGTCGCAGATTATACGCACACCGTCCCCTTCGGGGTATACGGTGCAGGGCGGCATTTCCCATTTCGTGTGCCGCACGCGGACGTTCGCGCGGATCGGCTCGGCGGGGCGGTCGATGAGCCAGTTGAAGTCTCTGGCGCGGACTTCGGTTTTGAACAGATCCTCCCACAGCGCAAGCTCAATGGTGTTGTCCGCGGCGCTGATGCGGGAGATATAGACCTTGCGCCCGTCGATAAGCCCCGGACGGCGCTGGCCTACGGTGTAGCGGTGTATGCCCTCGTGCCGCCCGACGACATCGCCGCGGAAGATGAAATCTCCCGGCGGCGGCAGCTCCGCGCGGCGCGAAATCCAGCCGATATAGTCCTTGTCGGGGATGAAGCATATCTCCATGCTGTCCGGCTTGTGCGCGACCGGCAGGCCGAATTCCTCGGCCAGCGCGCGCACCTGAGTCTTCTCAAAGCCGCCGAGCGGGAACACCGTTCGGCGCACCTGTTCGCGGCTGAGACGGCAGAGCATGTAGCTCTGGTCGTTGGCGGGCATACCCTTCATAAGCCTGCCGTTTTCCGTGCGGGCGTAGTGCCCGGTGGCGACAAGCTCCGCGCCGATGCGGTCGGCCTCGGCGAGCAGATTTTTGAACTTTGTGCTGGGGTTGCAGATTATGCAGGGGTTCGGCGTCTCGCCGCGCAGATACGCCTCCGTGAACGGACGGCACACGTTGCGCTCAAGCTCGACCTTGACGTCCAGCACCGTCAGCGGCACGCCGATGAACTCCGCCGCGTCTATCGCGCATTGCCGCGCCGCCTCGTCGGCGTTGTCCATATACAGGCCGTACACCTCGTGTCCGGCCTTTTTTAGGAGCATGGTGGATACCGCGGAGTCCACTCCGCCGGAAAAGCCGAGAACGATTTTGCTCATCTTCCGCCCTCCATGTAGATCATCAGTACCGAGATGTCGGCCGGGGAAACGCCGGAAATGCGGCTTGCCTGACCGAAATTCTCAGGCCGGATCTTTTTCAACTTCTCGCGCGCCTCCAGCCGCAGGCCGTTTATCGCGTCATAGTCGATATCGGCGGGCAGAGGGCGGCTCTCCATCCGCGTGAATTCCTCGACCTGCTTGAGCTGGCGCTTGATGTAGCCCTCGTATTTGAGGCTTATCTCCGCCTGCTCCGTCACGGCGCGCGGAAGCGCCGGGCGCTCCGGGTCGAACTCCGCGAGGTCGCGGTAGCTTATCTGCGGGCGGCGGATGAGATCGGCAAGCGAGCTGCCGGTGGAAATCTCCGCCGTACCGCGCGCCGCGAGCAGCGCGTTTATCGCCGCGCCGGGCGCGATGTGTGTCTTTTCAAGGCGGTGCAGCTCCGCATCCACGGCGGCGTATTTGTCGAGAACGCGCCGGTACTGCTCCTCGGAGACAAGCCCGATGCGCAGGCCGATACCGGAAAGGCGCTTGTCTGCGTTGTCCTGCCGGTGCAGCAGGCGGTATTCACTGCGCGAGGTCATCATGCGGTACGGCTCGTTCGTGCCCTTGGTCACGAGATCGTCTATGAGCGTGCCGATGTATCCGTCACTGCGGCGGAGTATCATCGGCTCACGGCCGAGTATTTTCAGCGCCGCGTTCACTCCCGCGACGAAGCCCTGCACCGCCGCCTCCTCATAGCCGGAGGAGCCGTTGAACTGCCCAGCGCCGTAAAGCCCGGATATCTTTTTCGTCTCCAGCGTCGGATAAAGCTCCGTCGGGTCGACGCAGTCGTATTCTATCGCGTAGGCACAGCGCGTCATCTCCGCGTGCTCAAGCCCGGCGACGCTGTGCAGCATCTCGACCTGCACCTCCTCAGGCATCGAGGACGAGAAGCCCTGAATGTACAGCTCCTCGGTGTTCAGCCCCATCGGCTCTATAAAAAGCTGGTGGCGCGGCTTGTCGGCAAAAGTCATCACCTTCGTCTCGATGCTGGGGCAGTAACGCGGGCCGATGCCCTCGATTACCCCGGAATATATCGGGCTGCGGTCGAGATT
>CAVEPP010000263.1:0-3144 GCA_963617605.1 Alloprevotella sp.
GCGTATAGAGGATCGTCATCGGATCGTGCTCCACCCAGCCGGGCTGCGGGTAGATCTGCGCAAAGGAATGCTGCGAAAGCGACACGATCTTCCCGTTCGCATCGAAGATGATGGCGCGGGAGCTCGTCGTCCCCTGGTCAAGGGCGATAACGTGCTGGCTCATGGGATAACCTCCTTGATTTTCGCCGGGAATTGTTTATAATATATTTTGTATTATAGGCATTATAGCACAAGAAAGGATCTTTGGCTATGGCACGTATGTCGGAATTTACATTTTTATCTTCGGACGGAGCAACCGCGCTCTCTGCGCGCGAGTATCTCCCAGAGGGAGACCCTGTCGGCATTGTTCAGATCGTGCACGGTATCGCCGAGCATATCGCCCGGTATGACGCCTTTGCCTCGTTTCTCACCGAGCACGGCTTCATCGTTGTGATGCACGACCAACTCGGCCACGGAAAAAGCGCGCCGGATGAAGCGCACCTTGGCTTTTTCAGCGAAGAGAATGGCTGGGAAAAGGCGGTGCAGGATATCCGCTCGCTGCACGATAAGACGGCGGCGAAGTATCCCGGCAAGCCATATTTCATTTTCGGCCACAGCATGGGCTCGTTCCTGACGCGGACATACCTGATCCGCTTCCGCACGGGGCTGGACGGTGCGGTCATCAGCGGCACCGGCCACCAGAGCGGCGCTCTCGTATCCGCTGGCAAGGCGATGAGCGCCATCGATATCCGCCGGAACGGGCCGATGCACAAGAGCGATTTTCTCAATAAGATGGCATTCGGCAGCTACAACGACAAATTCGAGAACCCCCGCACCGTCAGCGACTGGCTCAGCCGCGACGAGACCGCAGTGGATCTCTATAACGACGATCCGCTCTGCGGCTTTATCCCGACGGCGGGGCTGCTGCACGACATGATGAGCGGCATCTCGTTCATCACCAAGCAGAAGAACATCGCCCGGATGAAAAAGGATCTGCCGATCCTGTTCGTCTCCGGCGACTGCGACCCCGTCGGCGAGCAGGGCCGCGGCGTAATCCGCGCGTACAAATGCTTCCTCAGGGCCGGCATGAAGGACGTCACCATGAAGCTCTACCACGGCGGACGGCATGAAATGCTCAATGAAACGAACCGCGCCGAGGTATACGAGGACGTTTTGAGCTGGCTCAACAGCAAGGCGGGAAAATAATGCCGGAGCGTCCCGGCACATAGGGACTTGCCGCGCCGGAATACAATGAACCATCCGTTATGGGAGGGTTTTGTATGCTGGCAAGTGCGTTTCTACTGCTGCTCAACGGCGCGTTTCTCTCGCTGCGGCTCGGCGCCGGTTCCGGCTCGTTTCCGCGGCCGCTGCCTGCCAAGGAAGAACGGCGCTGCGTGGAGCGCTGGATGCAGGGCGATCTCGAAGCCCGGAATACGCTCATCGAACACAACCTGCGTCTTGTGGCACACATCATTAAAAAATACTATACGAGCGAGAGCGAGCAGGACGATCTCATTTCCATCGGAACGGTGGGGCTCATCAAAGGCGTGTCCACGTACCGCCCGGACAAGGGCGTGCGGCTTGCGACCTACGCCTCCCGGTGCATCGAAAACGAAGTGCTCATGCATTTCCGCGGCAGCCGGAAAAGCGCGGGCGATCTCTCGCTCTCCGACTCCATCGACACGGACTCCGACGGCAATTCCCTTTCGCTGATCGACGTTCTGGCTGACGAAGAGGACATGTCCGAGCGGGTCGTGCAGAGCGATCTCTGCCGGCAGCTGTCACAGCTGATCGATGACGTGCTCGATGAACGCGAGGCCGAGATTCTTCGTCTTCGCTATGGACTCTGCGGGAATGCCCCGCTCACACAGCGCGAGACCGCCCAGCACTGCGGCATTTCCCGTTCTTATGTATCCCGGCTGGAGAAAAAGGCGCTGGAAAAACTCAAAAGAAAAATGGAAGAAGAATAACATGAACACGCGAAAGATGATCGGAATCATTCTCATGGCCCTTTTATTGATTCTGTGCGCGGTGCTGATGGTTTTGCGCTTCAGCGCGGCCAAGGCGTCCGACGCCGTAGCACTCCGGGAGTCCATGGCGACGCCCGTACCGACCGCAACGCCGGATGTTACCCCGGAACCGACAGCCACGCCGGAACCCACGGCAACACCGGAGCCGACCGCCACGCCCGAGCCGACGCCGGATCCCGACTCCCCTGCCGGCCGCGCCGCGGCGCTTGGACTGCCGGAGCCGCCGGACATCGATATCAACAGTTGGGAGTATATTCTCGCAAACGCGGATAACTCCATCGCCGAGTACGCCCCGCCGGAGCTCGTAACGCTCGAGGGACAGCTCGTGGACAGCCGCATTGCCGACGCGCTCGCTGCAATGGCGGCGGACACCCGTGCGCAGGGGCTTTCCGTCTATCTCTCCTCCGGCTACCGTAGCTATGCAGATCAGGCTGCGAACTTCATCCGTGTTTGCCGGAACAACGGTGTATCCGACGGCAAGGACAGCCAGGGCTACTACATTACCATGCCCGCCGGACACAGCGAGCACCAGACCGGCCTTTGCTGCGACATTACGGATATCTATTATCCGACGAAAAACCGCTCTCTGGAGAATACAGCCATGTTCCAGTACATGAGCCAGCACTGCCAGGAGTTTGGCTTCATCCTGCGCTTCCCCGACGGCATGGAGCCGATCACGGGCGTAATGTATGAGCCGTTCCACTTCCGCTATGTCGGCGTGGAGGCTGCGGAGTATATTACAGAGAACAATATCTGCTTCGAAACCTTCGTTTCGCTCTACCGCGATATCGGCACCGCGGAAAATCCGCAGGAATCGTAAAAAAACACTTGCATTTGCTCACACCTTGTGGTAGTATAACAAAGCTGTTAGAAATCCGGGTGTGGCGAAGTTTGGTATCGCGCCTGAATGGGGTTCAGGAGGCCGCTGGTTCAAGTCCAGTCACTCGGACCAAACGAAAGACTGCGAGAGCCTTGCAAAAGGCCCTCGCAGCTAATATGGAGGCTTAGCTCAGCAGGTTAGAGCGCATG
This sequence comes from Alloprevotella sp., assembly GCA_963617605.1. Taxonomy (GTDB): domain Bacteria; phylum Bacillota; class Clostridia; order Oscillospirales; family Oscillospiraceae; genus Apopatocola. Next base: position 3,039 of record CAVEPP010000263.1, read on the forward strand.
CTTCACACGCATGAGGTCGCGCGTTCGAGTCGCGCAGTCTCCACCATCTCCGGCCCGTTGGTCAAGTGGTTAAGACACCGCCCTTTCACGGCGGTAACATGGGTTC
>CAVEPP010000264.1:0-3142 GCA_963617605.1 Alloprevotella sp.
TTCTCGGCCCGAATGACCGCGTACTCGTCATTGATGATTTTCTCGCCAACGGCGCGGCACTCACCGGTCTTATCGAGCTTGTCGAACAGTCTGGCGCGACGCTTGTCGGCTGCGGTATCTGCATCGAAAAGGCGTTTCAGCCCGGCGGCGACATGCTCCGCAGTAAGGGCATCCGCGTCGAATCTCTCGCCCGTGTAAAATCCATGAGCGTGGAAAACGGCATCGAGTTCTGCTGACTGTACTTCCTTACAATTTCATATCAGTCGATATAAATCAAATGATACGGTTTTGAAGTCTCTACCCGGTCGCCGTAAATGACCGGACTATCGACGAGGAGCAAAGCAGCGTTTCTTCTGCTTTGTTTGTCGTTCGTTTTGCGGAGACCTTTGGCCGGTCCCCGCAATTCTTTTTTTGCTTTCTTCCGGCTTGCCGGCAGAAATAAACAGTAACAGTAAAAAAACAAAAAATTACTGGAGGAAAGAAAACATGAAAAAGTTCGTTGCTCTCCTGCTCGCTCTGACGCTGTGCATCGGCCTGTGCGCCTGCGGCGCCACGGCGGAAAAGCCCGCGGATGAGACACCTGCCGCCACCACCGGCGAGACCGGAACCACCACCGCTTCCAAGAACGTCAAGGTCGGTTTCATTTTCCTGCACGATGAAAACTCCACCTACGACCTCAACTTCATCAACGCTGCGAAAGCCGCTGCCGCCGAGCTTGGTCTCTCCGACGATCAGGTCATGATGAAGACCAACATCTCCGAGTCCCAGGCCTGCTACGACGCCGCCGCCGAGCTGGTTGACGCCGGCTGCGATCTCGTCATCACCGACAGCTTTGGCCATGAGTCCTTTGCTCTTGCCGCCGCTAAGGAGTTCCCCGAAGTGCAGTTTGTTTCCTGTACCGGCGTGAAGGCCCACACCGAGGGCCTGAGCAACTTCCACAACGCTTTCGCCTCCATCTATGAAGGCCGCTACCTCGCCGGTGTCGCTGCCGGTCTCAAGCTCAACGAGATGATCGAAAACGGCGACATCACCGCCGAAGAAGCCAAGATGGGCTATGTCGGCGCGTTCCCCTATGCCGAAGTCAAGTCCGGCTACACCTCCTTCTTCCTCGGCGCCCGGAGCGTCTGCCCCAGCGTCACGATGGAAGTGACCTTCACCAGCTCCTGGTATGACGAGGCTCTCGAGAAGGAAGCCGCCAACAAGCTCATCAACAACGGCTGCGTCCTTATCAGCCAGCATGCCGACTCCATGGGCGCTCCCACGGCCTGCGAGACCGCCGGTGTCCCCAACGTCTCCTACAACGGCAGCACCGTTGCCGCCTGCCCCAACACCTTCATCGTTTCCTCCCGTATTGACTGGACCCCGTTCTTTGTCTACGCCATCAACTGCGTCGCCTCCGGTGAGGACATCGGCTATGACTGGACCGGCACGCTTGCCACTGGCTCCGTTGTCCTGAGCGATATCAATGAGACCGCCGCTGCCGTCGGCACCGCCGACAAGATCGCCGAAGTCATGAAGTCTCTCGAGGACGGTTCCCTCAAGGTGTTCGACACCTCCACCTTCACCGTCAACGGCGAGACCGTTACGACCTACCTCGCCGACGTTGACGATCTCGGCGACTACGTCGGTGAGACCGAGGCCATTTCCGACGGCGCGTTCCTCGAGTCCTACTACCGCTCCGCTCCGTACTTCGATCTCGACATCGACGGCATCACCAACCTCGACGCCTGATTCTTATTTGATCCTGCTCTGGGGGAAGGCCCGATTTCCGGGTCTTCCCCATATGTACTGTAAAGGGCAGCACAGCAGTTCGCAGCCGCCGCGCTGCCCTTTACAGTACAGCCTGCCGAAACCCACACAATCTGTCAGGGAGTGAAAGAATGGAAACAAAGACCGCAGCAATCGAAATGCGCAACATTACCAAGCGCTTTGGCCCGGTTTTAGCCAACGATAAGGTATGGCTGAACATTTACCGCGGAGAGATTCTCGCGCTGCTCGGCGAAAACGGCAGCGGCAAGACGACGCTGATGAACATGCTCTCCGGCATCTATTTTCCGGACGAGGGCGAGATCAAGATTGACGGAAAAGAAGTCGTCATCCGCTCTCCCAAGGATGCCTTTGATAACGGCATTGGCATGATCCATCAGCACTTCAAACTCGTGGATGTGCTGACGGCGGCGGAGAACATCGTTCTCGGTCTGCCCGGCAAGCTTGATCTCAAGGCGGCCTCAGCAAAGATCCGCGAGATCTGCGATAAATACGGCTTCAGCGTTGATCCTTCGCAGAAGATCTACGATATGTCCGTTTCCCAGAAGCAGACGGTCGAGATCGTAAAGGTCCTCTACCGCGGCGCGGACATTCTCATTCTTGACGAGCCGACCGCCGTTCTTACGCCGCAGGAGACCGACAAGCTCTTCGCCGTGCTGCGCAACATGCGCAACGACGGAAAGGCCATCGTCATTATCACGCACAAGATGCACGAAGTCGAAGCGCTCTCCGACCGCGTGGCGATCCTCCGCCACGGTCAGTTCATCGGCGATATGCTCACGGCGCAGACGAACGCACAGGAAATGACGAACATGATGGTCGGCCATGCAGTGTCGCTGAACATCGAGCGTCCCGACCCGGTCGATCCCAAGCCCCGCATCGAGGTCAACGGGCTCACAGTGCGCAGCGTAGACGGCATTATCAAACTGGACGATGTTTCCTTTACCGCCAACAGCGGCGAGATTCTCGGCATCGCCGGTATTTCCGGCTGCGGCCAGAAGGAGCTTCTCGAAGCGATCGCCGGTCTGCAGACCGTGGAATCCGGCAGCATTTCCTATATTGAAGACGACGGATCCCGCGAAGAGCTCATCGGAAAGGATCCTCTGAGCATTGCCGAGCTCGGCGTCTCCCTTTCCTTTGTTCCGGAGGACCGCCTCGGCATGGGACTCGTCGGCAACATGAATCTCGCCGACAATATGATGCTGCGTTCCTTCCGCCGCGGCAAATCGATCTTTACTGACCGCCGTTCCCCCCGTGCGTTGGCGGAATCCGTGGTGCAGGAGCTGAGTGTCAGCACGCCGAGCGTGGATACACCAGTACGCCGTCTCTCCGGCGGCAACGTGCAGAAGGTGCTTGTCGGCCGCGAGATTGCGAG
>CAVEPP010000265.1:0-3141 GCA_963617605.1 Alloprevotella sp.
GACGACCTGCTGCGCAACACGTTCCACATGAATCTCCAGGGCAAGAAGGGCATGACCGCCAACCGCATCATCGTTGCGGTGCTCGGCATCGGCTCGATCCTGCTCGCGCTTGATCCCCCGGAGCTCATCTTCACGCTCATCATGTTCTCCATCGCCATCGTCATGCCGCTCTTCCCGGTGCTGGTGCTCGGCATCTACTGGAAGAAGGCGACGAAGCAGGCGGCCATCGTCTCCTCCCTCGTCGGCACGGTGCTCGTGCTCATGACCTACTTTGTCTGGAACATCGGCGGCACCTGGTACGGCGCGATCGGCATGCTCGGCTCCACGGTCTGCATGGTCGTGGTGAGCCTCTTCACCAAACAGGACAGCAAGGACTCCGAGGCGTTCTTTGCTGCTCTCAAAAACGGCATGAACCGCAACTACAAGATCGAGGATAAGGCTGTTGCGGCGCAGGCCGGCATGAGCACCGAAGACTGAACCACCAGCGCATTTTCGCCGGCGCGGCAGCAAAAAGCGCCGCGCCGGCTCTTTTTATGCCCCCATATATCGAATTTGAACGGAGGATCCCCTATGAATTCTATGGAACGCGTCACTCTGGCCCTTCAGCATAAGGAAGCGGACCATGTTCCCGTATATCCCCTCATCAACAGCGTTTCCCGCAAGGCTCTCGGCATTTCCTATGAGGAATGGACGAAGGACGTCAACAAGTGCGCCGAAGCCATCATCAAGGCGACCGAGGAGATCGGCTGCGACTGCATCAGCACGCTCGTTGATCTCTCCGTGGAAGCCGCCGACTGGGGCCAGGAGCTCGAGTACAGCGAGGATGCCGCCGCGCACCCCAATTACCAGAACTGCCTCATCCAGACCGAGGACGATTACGAGAAGATCCAGGTCCTCAACCCGCGCGAGACCCCGCGCATGAGCGAGCACATCGAGCTGGCCCGCATTCTGGCCGAGAAGAAGGGCAAGGAAATGCCCATCGTCGGCTTCGTGTTCGGACCGCTCGGCATTCTGAGCATGATGCGCGGCCAGGATAACCTCTACGTCGATCTGATGATCTGCCCGGAAAAGGTCAAGCCCGCGCTCAAGAACATTGCCGACACCATCAAGGAGCTGAGCATCGCCCTGCTCGAGGCCGGCTGCCACGCCGTTATGTACGACACGCTGTTTGCCTCCCGCTCCATCATGTCCCCCGAGATGTGGGATGAGTTCGAGGGCGTTTACATGCCGGACATCTGCGACGCGGTGCGCGCCCACGGCGGCATGGTCATGCTGCACAACTGCGGCAACGGCATTTACATCAAGGAGCAGGTCGAGAGAATGCACCCGGTGCTCATCTCCCTGCAGCATCTCCCGCCCGACTGCGCGACCATGGCGGAGCTGAAGGAGAAGTACGGCAAGGACATCACCATCATGGGTCACGTCATGCCCGGCTTCATCTACAGCGCCACCGAGGAAGAGATCCGCGAAGAGTGCCGCAAGGAGATCGACGCCTACAAGAAGGGCGGCGGCTTCGTCCTGGCCAGCGGCTGCGAGTATCCTGCTTCGCTGGACTTCCACATGGCCAAGGTCATGGTTGAGGAAGCCCGCACCTACGGCAAGTACGACAAGTAAAAACATTCTGTGGAAGAAGCGGGCGGACTCCGACCCGCTTCTCTCCGCATCCTTTTATAAGAGGTAAACGGCCTTGAAAACGAAGATCGATCTCGTGACCGGCTTTCTCGGCGCGGGAAAAACCAGCTTTATCCAGTCATATGCCGAATGGCTGCGGCAGCAGGGCACGCCCTTTGCCGTCGTGGAAAACGACTTCGGCGCCATCGGCGTGGACGCCGCGGCACTCAAGGACGCCTGCGGCGACGTGTTCGAGGTGTCCGGCGGGTGCATCTGCTGCTCGCTGACGCCGAACTTCACGGAGCTGCTGCTCAGTCTCTGCGGGCATTACGAGCGCATCATCGTGGAGCCCTCCGGCGTGTTCGACGCGGCGGTGTTCTATTCGATCATGGATACGCTCCGCCGCAAGACCGAGGCGGAGATGGGGCTCTGCACCGTGATCGTCGATCCGCACGGGCTCGCCGAGCTCGATGATGCCTCGCTCGCCGTGCTGCAGAGCCAGCTCGCCGGCGCGGGCAGCATCCTCTGGAGCAAGTGTGATCTCCCGGATGTGCCCGATCTGCACGAGTGCACCGCACTGCTGCACACGCTCCTGCCCGATCTGCCGCCCATCGAGACGGCATCCACGCGCGATTTTACCGACTTTGCCCTGCTCCAGACGCGCACCGGCCATCTGCACAGCATCGAGGCGGAAAAGCTCAACCACACATCGCTGTATTTCTGTCCGTTCCACAAGGTGGAGCGGCCGCTCACACGCACCGAGGCCGAATGGCTGCTTGAAAAGATCGTCGCCTCGCCCGAGGCGGACGGCCTTCTCCGGCTCAAGGGCACCGTGCCCGCGGCGGAGGGCGGCTACTGGGCGGCGGACAGCGTGCTCCATGCGACCGGTGTGGCTCCGGCCGCGGAGGGGAGCGGCGTTCTCTACTTCATTACCCGCCGCGCACAGGCCGCCGGCATCGGCCAGCTCGTGGAGCGTCTGCTCGAAGAGCTTCCCGAGACGCGGTGAGCGTATAAATCAGGATCCTATCCGCCCTTTTCTATCATACCCCGTTCCAAGCGCGAAAGACCGGCGCAGCTGCGCCGGTCGTTTGTGCGCGCGGGAAACCTCTCCGACGGCGGGGAGGCAAAGAAAGTAAGTTTTCCGCAAATCCACTTGGCTCCCTCTTCGAGGGAGCTGGCAGCGGCGGAGCCGCTGACTGAGGGAGTCGACTCCTTCCGTCTCGCCTTCGGCGAGCCACCTTCCTCAGAGAGGAAGGCTTACCGTTCCAATATGTACAAACGCCCCGAAGTGTCCGGCGGCGCTTGACGCGGGGGACGGAATATGGTATTCTGTTACAACTATATAAAAATTGGAGTGATGACCCCAAATGGACGGCGACAGTTGGCTGTCTTGGATACCTATCGTATTTCTTCTCTGCATGGCGGCGTACTTTGCCGTAGCGGAGACCGCCGCCACGTCCGTCAGCCGCATCCGGCTCAAGACGCGGCTGGATCAGGGCGACCAGAAGGCGAAAAAGGCCCTTTACGTAC
>CAVEPP010000266.1:0-3138 GCA_963617605.1 Alloprevotella sp.
GTTGAGTACGGTCGATTTTCCCGCGTTCGTGTACCCCACGAGCGCGACCATCGGCATGGCGTTTTTCTCGCGGCGGCGGCGCTGCGTCGAGCGGACGCGGCGCACCTGCTCAAGATCGGCCTGTAAATTCTGGATGATCCGGCGGATGTGCCGCCGGTCGGTCTCGAGCTGTGTTTCGCCCGGGCCGCGCGTGCCGATGGGCGCGCTCGTACCGGCCTGGCGCTTGAGGTGGGTCCACATGCCGGTCAGCCGCGGCAGCAGATACTCATACTGCGCAAGCTGCACCTGCAAACGCCCCTCCTTCGTGCGGGCGCGCTGGGCGAAAATATCGAGAATGAGCCCGCTCCGGTCCACGACGCGCACGCCGAGCTCTTCCTCGATCGCCCGCGCCTGCGAGGGCGAGAGCTCGTTATCGATCACGACAAGATCGCACTCGTTGTTCGTGACGATCTCCTTGATCTCCTGCAATTTTCCCGCGCCAAGAAAGCTGCGCGGGTCGGGCGACTGGCGGGTCTGCAAGACCATGGCGACCGTATCCGCCCCCGCGGTGTCCACGAGCGCGGCAAGCTCCTCCATCGAAATTTCGGTGGAGCGCTCTTCGGCGTCCATGCTAGATGCGGAAAGTCCCGCGAGCACCGCCCGTTCTCTTTTCTGTGTTAAGTCCTGAATGGGTAAACCCTCCCGGTCAATCGTCGGTTTCGTCCTCGGGCAGCTTTTCCACGAGGATCTTTTCCACGCGAAGCCCGTCTTCGTCCATAGCGAGCACCTTTACGCGAAGTCCGTCCGACTCCACGGTGTCGCCCACTTTGGGGAACGCGCCGAACTTTTCGATCGTCCAGCCGCCCGCGGTGGCGCTCGCGGTGTCGAGCGATTCCTCCGTTACGTCCAGCAGCTCTGCGAGATCGCCGATGGGCAGGTCGCCGTCGATCTCATACATGCCGTCCGGCCGCTCAACGATCTCGTCCTCGACCTCGTCGGTCTCGTCCCAGATATCGCCGACGAGCTCTTCGAGCACGTCCTCGAGCGTCACGATGCCGAGCGTTCCGCCGTATTCGTCCGTGACGACGGCGAGATGCTGCTGGTTTTTGCGAAGCTGCGCGAGCACGTCCGGCAGCTTCACGGTCTTGTAGATATACAGCGGCTTCATAAGGTTGCTGCGGATGTCCGCGTCGGGGTCATCGAGCAGCGCCTTGAAAAAGCGGTTGAGATAGAGCACACCGATAACATTGTCGATGCTGTCTTCGTATACGGGGATGCGCGAATACGGCAGATCCTCGCCCGAGAGCAGCAGCTCGCGCCAGTCGTCGTCAATGTCGAGCGCCTCGACGTCCACACGCGCGGTCATCACGTCCATGACCGCGATCTCGGAAAAGTCAAGAGCGCTGCGCAGAAGCTCGCTGCGGTCCTCGTCGATAACGCCCTCGTCCTCGACGGTCTCAATGATGGACTGCAGCTCGGCGGCGGCTTCCTCCTCGGAGCTCTCGCCGCTGTGCTCGCCCTTGAGCGGGAGCGTAATGAGACGGATGAGCAGCGAAACGAGGAAGATGACCGGCGAGAGCACGATCATAAGAAAGCGGACGAACGGCGCGACCGCCATCGAGAAGCGGTTCGCGTTTTTCTTTGCGGCGATCTTCGGCGCCGATTCGCAGAACACGATGATGAACGCCGTCATAAAAAGCGTGATGAGTGCCGACACCCAGCCGTTATACCGGCTGCCGAGCAGTGTGATGCCGATCACCGTGAGAATGGAGTCCGAGCCGATGTTGCAGAGGTTGTTGCCGATGAGAATGGCGGAGAGCGCGTTTTCGTATTTGTCGATCACCTTGCAGGCGATCTCGGCGGCGCGGTTCCCCTCCTCGGCGGCGGACGCGAGACGCATCCGGTTGGCCGACGAGAGCGCCATTTCTGAGGCCGAGAAAAACGCCGAGCCACACAGCAGCACGAGCATCAAAAGCACATAGATCCACGTCGTCATGCCCCCTCGCCCCCTTCCTGCGTCTCTTCGGGCAGAAGCTGGATGAGAAGCTTGCGGATGCGCCGGTGGTCGATGGCCTCCACGGTCACCTTCAGCCGGTGCCACGTGAAGCTCTCGCCCTGCGCGGGGATCATGTCGAACTGCTCATACACCCACTCGCCGACGGGCTTGTGCTCCCAGTCGGTATCCTCGGGATCGTCGTAGCCGAGCTCGTCGAAAAGATCCTCTATGTCCATGTCGGCGCTGACCTCGTAGGTATCCTCGCCGAGCGCACGGAATTCGACCTGCGCGACGTCGTCCTCGTCCCAGATCTCGCCGACCAGCTCTTCGATGATGTCCTCGACGGTCACGATGCCCATCGTGCCGCCGTAGTTGTCCGTAACGACGGCGAGAGAGATCTTCCGCCGGTTGAGCTCTTCGAGCAGCTCGTCGATCGAGGCGCTCTGGTGGACAAAGCACGGCGCGTCGAGCAGACTGCGAAGGTCGGGGTACTGCCGCTCGCGCAGGTATACGCGGACGTACTTGCGGATTTGCAGTACGCCGATGATGTTGTCGATGCTGCCCTCGTACACGGGCAGGCGGCTGTGGCGCTGCTCGCGGATGAACGAGAGGATCTTCTCCGGCGGCGTGTTCACATCGAGCGCCGCAACGTCCACGCGCGGCGTGAACACGCGCTCGACCGTCACATCGGCAAACTCCAGCGCCGAGTGGACAAGCTCCGCCCGGTCCTCGGGCAGCTCGCCCTCGTCGGTCATCGTTTCAATGATGTCGTAGAGCTCATCCTCGGTCACGGTGATCTCCGGTTCGCCCTTGGCGAGATTCGAGAAAAATTCGCCGATGTGCGAGAGCACCTTCGCCAGCGGTGCAAAAATGCGCATAAAAAAGCACAGGGACGGCGCCGTCGCAAGGGCGCACCGTTCACTGTAGCGCTTGGCAATGCTCTTGGGGAGCATCTCTCCGGCAAAAAACACCGCGACCGTGCACACGATCGTGCCAAGCGCCACCCAGCTCGCACCCCAGGTGCGCGTAACGAGCACCGTTGTGAGCGTAGCGGTGGAGATGTGGACGATATTCGTGCCGATAAGGATCGCGGAAATTGCGCGGTCAAAATTGTCCTGTACGTAAAGAGCCTTTTTTGCCTTCTATTCGCCCTGATCCAGCCG
>CAVEPP010000267.1:0-3089 GCA_963617605.1 Alloprevotella sp.
CAAATAAAAAGCCGCCCCCGGTAGGGGGCAGCCTGTAATGGTGTTGCGATTGGCGAACTTTTTCATGCGCCTTGAGGCGCGGCTGTCCTTTGCCCTTATAGGGCTTGTGCAAGCCACCGGCTACGCCGGTGGTCTTGACTTTGGCGAGATTATCAGATTAGGAAACGGAGCCTATCATAGATGCCATCGAGCCGACAAGAGCCAGCGCACTCACGGCAATAATAACAGCTATGCCCGAACCAATTAGTCCAATCAAGCTACAGACAAAACCACCCGTACGAATCCCTTCTGTATTTCCGGCTTTTTTTGCCTGACCAGCTAATACAAGACCGATTATGCCGAGTATAATTCCAACCAAGGCTCCAATACCGAAAAACCAGCAGACGATTGCGCAAATTCCCAAAACGAGCGAGGCTACAGCTTTTCCATGCATGACAGTTGTTTCCATTGCGATTCTCTCCTTTTATCTATGCTGTGTTTACATTATACAATCGAGAATGGCAAAAAACAACCAAGCAATATATATATATATATATCGTTTCTTGTGCAAAGCGATGAAAACCGCCTGTTGTAGGGACGATACGTCTTGTTAGTAGAGGCTGAAATGATTCTATTCCAGCGCCAGACCCCAGTAGATCGGCTCGGCGCCATTGAGCCCCATGAGAAACGGCTCGTCGCCTGCGCGCGCGGGGAGCGCCTCGCACACCCGGCCGCCGTCCACGGCGTAGATGTCGCCGTGCTCGCCGCTGAAAAATTCGCCGGTAACGGAGAAGAGCTTGAGTATGCCGTCGCTGTACTTCGCATGGGGAATGCCGTCGAGCCACGCCTCACGGCGTGCGCTGAATTCCTCGGCCGTGATCTTCCGGCGCACGGCCGGAAGCGGCGCGTTCGAGCGGTAGGACACCGTTTTCGCGCGCATCGTGAGCGCATACCAGCACCGGAGCGTCGCGCTTGCCGGGCAGAGATACGCCGGTTCTCCTCCGGAGGCGGCGAGCACCACCGCGCGGCCATAGCCCCGGCCGCGGTACGCCGGCTTTGTTGCCACGGCGAAGATGTACCGGACGGCACCGAACGGCACGGCGTACGCTGCTGCGACGACGGTACCGTCTTCTTCGATCACGCTCGCCATGCCGGGCTGGTAGACATTCTGAAAGAACGTGTCGATATACTCATCCGTATCGCCGAACACCTCGCGCCAGAGCGCCTTGAGCGCTTTCTCGTCGCCCCTGCGGGACGGGCGGGGCGTCATGCTTCGTCCTCCTGCCAGAGAGCGGTGAATTTGTCGATCATAAACATCGGATACCACTCCTCTTTTGCTTTTCGCAGACCGGGGATGCCCATATCCTCCTCGCGGTTGAGATACAGGATCTCCGGATGATCCTTTTGCAGATGGCGGGCAAACTCCCGCGCGATCATCGGGTACGCGCCGGGAAGATCGTCGAGCGCCTTTTCGAAATGCACATCGATCGTATCGCTGCTGAGCTTTTCTCCGGCGGTGAACGCCGCCGGTTTGCCGTCGGCATAGAGAATCCCGCCGACCATGCCGAGCACGTCCCAGTATTGGAACATCCGCTCGATGGCCTCGTTTTCCTCTGCGTTGCCGCCGTTCTTTTCGGCGTCCCAGCTTTGGAGAAGGCTGCGGCAATCGTCAAATCCGGCGGGGGAGAGGGCTTCGTAATGCCAGTCGTGGGCTGACTCAAACCGGTTGCAGAAATTGCGTTTGCCGTGGAGCTTCTTCCCGGCGAGCGCGGCAAACGATTCTACGGAATAGATATAGTCTGCATCGTCCCGGTCCTCAAAAAAGCGGAATCTGCCCGGCAGCGCGGCTTCGAGCGCTGTGCGCTGCGGCGCGGTCACGCCTTCCAGATAGAGAGGCCGCCCGTGCTCCGCGGCACGGGCACGGAGCGCATCGATCGCCGGGGCAAGATCGCCCCGGCCGGAGGGGTAAGCGTAAAAAGCGCCCTTGGGACAAAGGTATTCGATGCCCAGCCGCTCGCCGAGAACGGCAACATTTCTCCGGCAGAGAATATCCCAGAGAAATACGTTTCCGAAGCTGTCCGAGGAGCTTTTGGAATCCTCCCAGGCGAGAGCTTTTTCAAAAAAGGGTTTGTGCTGCAGCCCGATGGGCTGAAAGTCGCTCATAAGAAAATGGCCTTTCCGTTTGGTAGTTTGTTATTTATAGAGCCGCTCGCAGACGCGCTTCGCCTCGCTGCGCAGGGACCGCAGGTCGGCAAACGTCTCCGGACGCTTGGTGATGTCGCGCAGCAGCGCGGACGGATGGTAGATTGCCATGGCGCGGGCACTTTCAATGTCGAACCACTGCCCATGCTCGCGGGTGATGCGGAAATCCGGCTTGATGACCGCCATCGCAGCGATGCGACCGAGACATACGATGAGCTTCGGGCGGATCAGATCGCGCTGAGCGTCCAGCCAGTGACGGCACGCCGCCTGCTCCTCGTTGAGCGGGTCGCGGTTGTGCGGCGGGCGGCATTTGACGACGTTCGCAATGTATACGCGCGAGCGGTCGAGATCGATCATTTCAAGCATATCGTCCAGCAGCTTACCGGCGGGGCCAACGAACGGCTCGCCCTTCAGGTCTTCCTGCTCGCCCGGACCCTCGCCGATGAACATCAGCTCGCTCTCGGGATCGCCGACGCCGAACACGACGTTGTGCCGCCCCTGCGAAAGCGGGCAGTCCCGGCAGGAGAGACATTCCCTTTGCAGTTTGTCCATCGCTTCCATGATCATCACACTCCATACCGAACTATGTTATCACGCTTCACCGGAAAAGGCAACGTCGGATTCGCTCTCACGGAGCTGGCGGTACGTTTTTGCGATCAAAACAGCGGCGATGACAGCAGTAAGGATATCGGATACCGGCATGGAGTACAGAACGCCGTCAAGCCCGAACCGGATGGGGAGCAGCAGCGCGAAGCCCACGCCGAAAACGATCTCGCGCACCATCGAGAGCGCCGTGGATTCCGCGGCCTTGCCCATCGCCTGCAAAAAGATGAACGTCGCTTTGTTGACGCACGCGGGGATCATCATGCAGAGATAGATACGGAACGACTTTACGGCAAACTGCGTAT
>CAVEPP010000268.1:0-3086 GCA_963617605.1 Alloprevotella sp.
GTCTGATTTCTTTGAAAAAAGGCCGGAGGCTTTGATGACGCTGCAATGCTCGCCGCCAAACGGCAACTCCGGCGCTACGCACACCTCGCCGGTATGAAATACATGAATTTTGAATTCTGCCACGATGCATCGCTCCAATCTGCTGTTCGTCTGCATTATAAATAAATGGCACCGACGGCACAGCACAATTTGCAAAAGTGTTCGGACTTATAAAAACTTAAGGGAGCTGCGGCTCGCCGCAGCTCCTCCGTCTGTCAAAAAGTCTCTGGGAGAGATATTCTCAGAGCTTCACCGGGCAGCGGTAGCGCGGCTTGCCGAAGCTCTTCTTGCCGTATTCGATTGCTTCGGCCGGGCAATGGGTAATGCACGCCATGCAGTGCGTGCAGTTATCCTCCCACACCGGGCGGCCATCGCGCAGCGTGATGGCACACATTGGGCAGAGCTTTGCGCACACGCCGCAGCCGGTGCAGTTTTCATCCACGGTGAACTGCTTGGCATGGACAAAAAGCGGATAGAACGTTTTGTTCACGATACCGCTTTTGATCTTATCGGCAGCGCTCACCTTCGGCTGCGGGAACGGTTTTCTCTCGCGGATGAGCTCTGCCAGCCGGTCCAGCATTGGGTCCGCCGCAGCGACGATCCCGCGCGCCTCGGCCTCGTCCGGCGCATCAAACATCGCAATATAGTTTTCCGGCATGACGACCCCGGCGCAGCCGCGGTACGTGAGATACTTCTCCGCGCAGAGCTCGGCAGCGTACTTCCCCGCTTCGCCGATCTCGCCGCCGCAGGTCAAAACGAAATAGATCTCGCGGCTGCCGCGGAGGAGCGTTTTTCGGAGATGGTCGCGCACGATGTGCGGCAGCTGCCAGGCATACGTCGGCGAGCAGACGATCCACGGCGTTTCGGATTCAAGCGGCGACGTATCGCCGTGACGGATGCGCTCCATGAGCGGCATGGCTTCCTCGCCGAGCGCAGCGGCGAGCTTCTTTGCGGCGTATTCGCTGTTTCCTGTACCGGTAAAATAAAGGATCATGGCGTTACTCCCCTTTCTCCGGCGAAGGCCGGAGGCGTATTTATTGCAGTATATCATGCGCCTTGCCGCGCGGCAAGGTCATTCCGGAAGATCAATCCCCGCGGCCTTTGCCGCGAGCATATAGAGGACCGGCTCAAACCGCACGCCGTACCAGTGCTCCGGCTCGGTACGGCGGATGCAGGCAAGAACGAACTCCGCCGCGGCCTCCGCTGCCGGGAACGGCTCGTACCCGCGGCACAAAAGCCCCGTGAACGCCGAGGCGAAAAGGTCGCCCGTGCCGTGACAGGTCCGGGCAAGGCGGGTATGCCGGTAGTAGCCGGAAAACGCCTTCCCGCTCACCGCAACGCCGGTCGTCTCCGGCTCATAGCTCACGCCGGTGAGCACGACCGTGCCGACGCCCTTTTCGTGCAGCGCGCCGATGAGCTCTTCGATATATGCCTCATCGTATTCCCGGCGGTACTCCATGCCGGTGAGCAGCGCCGCCTCGGTGATGTTCGGCAGCAGGATGTCCGCGGAGAACGCCAGCATCTTCATTTTCTCCACAAACGCGGCGTCAAACCCTGCGTAGAGCTTTCCGTTATCGGCCATCGCAGGATCAACGATACGCGCGCCGCCGGGTGCAAGCAGCGTATCCATGATGCGGCGGACATGGGCGATCTGCTCGCCGCTGCCGAGATAGCCGGTGTACACCGCGTCGAAGCGGAACCCTTCTCTCTGCCAGTGCTGCGCGATGGCAGGCATGTCCGTCGTCAGATCACGGAACGTATAGCCCGTGAAGCCGCCGGTGTGCGTGGAGAGCACCGCCGAGGGCAGCACCGCCGCTTCCACACCGCATGCCGACAGGACCGGCAGCGCCACCGTGAGCGAGCACTGTCCCACGCAGGAGATGTCCTGCACCGTTAAAATGCGTTTGTCCATACCCTTTCCTTTCGTCTTTGAAAAGCCAAAAGGCTCTCCGGGGTTCCGGAGAGCTTTTGGCTATGCGGTTTTGAGCTTTTTTACTTTGCCACGGGGACGGCGCCGGCCTGACGGATGAGGTCGTTCGCCGCGGTGCTCGTGGCGTAATCAAAGAACGCCTGCGCCGCCGGGGAGAGCGTCTCGCCCTCGCGGGTCACCAGAACAAAGGGGCGCTGCACGGCGTAGGTGCCGTCCAGAACGGTCTCCTCGGAGCAGTCAACGCCGTTCACCTTCAGCGCCTTGATGCCGGTCTGCCCTTCGACCGCGGAGAGGGAAGCGTAGCCGATGGCGTTGGGGTTCGCCGCGACAGCGGAGATCACAGCGCCGGTGGAGGTCAGCTCCTGTGCGAGGACGCACGCATCGCTTGTGCCGGTGACAGACTCGAAGCCGTCGCGCGTGCCGCTGCCGGATTCACGGCCGACACAGGAGATCGCAAGGTCTTCGCCGCCGAGCTCGTTCCAGTTCTTGATCTCGCCCTTGAAGATGGAGGCGATCTGCTCGATCGTCAGATCATCCACGGGGCAGTCCTTATTCACAATGATCGCAATGCCGTCGAGCGCGACGATCGTTCCGGTGAGACCGGTCTCGCTCGTTTTGAGGGCGCGGGAGGCAAGGCCGATGTCGCAGCTGCCGGTGCGGGCGGACTCAATGCCCGTGCCGGAGCCGGTGGGGTCATACGTTACGCTGACGCCGGGGTTGTCGTTCATAAACTGCTCAGCAAGGATGTTGACGACCTTCTCCATCGAGGTGGAGCCGTTCGTGGAAACGCTGCCGGAAAGAGCGGCAGGAGCTTCCGTGGCGGGAGCATCGGTTGCCGGAGCGTCCGCCGCAGGGGCGGCGGTGGGATCAGCAGCCGGGGCGGCAGCGCCGCAGCCAGCGAGCAGCGCGAGCGTCAGTACGGCAGCAATAGTCAGAGTCAGAATTCTCTTTGCTTTCATAATAGATTCTCCTTTTTTCAAATCACATCTTACCCTTCGGTACGACGTAAGCATACCGCCGCGCGGTAAAATCCGTTACCGCAGTTTCGTAAAATGATTGTAAAAAGACCTGCTAAGAAAAGTCAAGTAGAAATTTCAAGGTAATGCGGTACGCAAAA
>CAVEPP010000269.1:0-3053 GCA_963617605.1 Alloprevotella sp.
GAATGACCGACTGCGCTTATAAGCAGGAGGCCAAGCTTCTCCTCGCAACGAACGGCGAATCGCCGAGCCGCGATGCCGAACAGATCCGCTCCATGGCCGCGGCAGGCGTGTCCGCGCTGATCGTTGCCCTTTCCTACAATTGTTCGCCCGATGTGTTCGCCGGCATGTCCTGCCCGGTGATCCAGGTGGACCGGCAGTCGCCGTCGCTGCCGTACAGCTCCGTCCGCCTGAACAACCGCAAGGGCGGATATCTCGCCGCGAGGCATCTGATCGAGCTGGGGCACCGCCGGATCGCGTGTATCACCGGTCCGCGCTGGCTCATGAGCTCGCAGGAGCGCGAGTCCGGCTATCGCTGGGCCATGGAGGAGGCCGGGATCTCCGTGACCGGCGACATGGTCATGGAAGGCGACTATCTCTCCGCCGGAGGGTACGCGCTGGCGGACAGCGTGATTGCCGGAGGGTTTACCGCCGTATTCTGCGAAAACGACATGACGGCCATCGGCCTTTACCGGCGGTTTCGCGAGCGGGGCGTTATCGTTGGGCAGGATATCTCCGTCGTGGGGTTTGACGACATCAGCTTCTGCGAAATGCTGGATACACCGCTCACAACGATCCGCCAGTCCGGCTATGACATCGGGTATGAGGCGTGCAGCCGCGCCATGCAGGAGATCGCCAATCCGGAGCTGCCGCACCAGTCCATATACTTTGAGCCCCGGCTCATCAAAAGAGAAAGCGCACGAGCGTGCAGGAAAGGAAGCATACTATGAAAAAGGCTCTCGTGATCGGTTCGATCAATGTGGATAAGGTCTATGAGCTTGAGCATATCGTCCGTCCGGGTGAAACGGTTTCCAGCCGGAAATACCGCACCGCATGGGGCGGAAAGGGGCTCAACCAGGCGATCGCGCTCAGCCGCGGCGGCGCGGAAACGGCGCTTGCCGGATGTGTCGGCGCAGCGGAGCTTGAGTCACTCACAGCGGTCTGCGCAGAGGCCAAAGTAGACGCCGCGCGCATCCGTGCATGTTCCGTCACCACGGGGCACGCCATCATCCAGGTCGACGCCAACGGGCAAAACTGCATCATCGTCGAGCCGGGCGCCAACGGGACCGTAGGCGGGGACGATATCGCGTCCTTCCTCGATGGCTACGGTGCGGGTGATATGCTGCTGACGCAGAACGAGATCTCCCACATGCCGGAGGTGCTGCGCGCCGCGCATGAAAAGGGGCTGACCGTCGCGCTCAATCCCTCGCCATTTTCCGCAGAGATCCTCTCGTGGCCGCTGGAGTGTGTGGATATTTTCATCGTGAATGAGATCGAAGGCGAAGCGCTCTCCGGCGAGAGCGCGCCGGAAAAGATCCTCGACGCGCTGCGCAGAAAGTTTCCGAACGCCGCCGTTGTCCTGACGCTTGGACACAACGGTGCGATGTACGCAGACAAAACAGAGCGGTTTTCCGTCCCCGCCCGGCGCGTTACGGCGGTGGACACCACCGCTGCGGGCGACACGTTCACCGGATATTTTCTCGCCATGCTGCTGCGCGGCGGCACGCCGAAGGAAGCCATGGAGATCGCCGCAAAGGCGGCGGCAATCGCCGTAACACGTCCCGGCGCCGTTCCCTCGATCCCGTGGCTGGAAGAGACGGTAAAGCAATAAACCGCAAATAAAATCCCCCCGGATGCAGTTTTTTCGTTTTCTGCATCCGGGGGGATTTTCTATTCCGTGGATCGATTTGTTATCGAATCATTCCTTATACCGCAGCGCGCGGATGGCGTTGAGCACGGCGAGGATCATGACGCCGACGTCGGCAAAGATCGCCGCCCACATGTTCGCAAGACCGACCGCGACGAGCGCGAGGCAGCCGAACTTGATGATGAGCGAGAACACAATGTTCTGCTTGACGATGCCGATGCACTTGCGCGAAATGCGGATGGCCTTGGCGATCTGCTTGGGATCGTCGTCCATGAGAACAACGTCCGCGGCCTCGATGGCGGCGTCGCTGCCCATGGCGCCCATGGCAATGCCGATGTCGGCACGGGTGAGCACAGGCGCATCGTTGATGCCGTCGCCGACGAAGGCAAGCTGCTCGTGCGGTCCTTTCGCCGCGAGGAGCTTTTCGACCTCGGCGACCTTGTCGGCAGGGAGAAGCTCACTGCGCACCTCGTCCACACCGAGCTCGGCGGCGACCTGGTCGGCCACGCGCTTCGTGTCGCCGGTGAGCATGACAGTCTTTTTCACGCCGCATTTCTTGAGTGCGGCGATGGCTTCCTTCGCGTGCGGCTTCGGTACGTCGGAGATAACGATATGTCCGGCGTACTTGCCGTCGATGGCCATGTGGATGATCGTGCCGACGCTGTGGCATTCGATGGCCTCGATGCCGAGCTTTTTCATGAGCTTGGCGTTGCCCGCGGCGACGGCGTGGCCGTCCACCACGGCGGTGATGCCGTGGCCGCTGATCTCCTCGATATCGGAAACGCGGCTGCGGTCGATCTCCTTGCCGTGGGCCTTCTGGAGGCTTTTGCTGATCGGGTGCGACGAGGCGCACTCGGCGAGCGCGGCATATTCGAGCAGCTCCGCTTCCTCGAGCGTGCTGTGGTGCACGGCGGTCACTTCAAACACGCCCTGCGTGAGCGTGCCGGTCTTATCGAACACAAGATATTTTGCATCCGAGAGCGCTTCAAGATAGTTCGAGCCCTTGATGAGGATGCCCTCGTGGCTCGCGCCGCCGATGCCCGCGAAGAAGCTCAGCGGGATGCTGATGACGAGCGCGCACGGGCAGCTCACGACGAGGAACGTGAGAGCGCGGTAGATCCAGTCCGTCCAGTTGGCAGCGGCGCCAAAGGCGAGCCGGAGGAGCGGCACCACGATGCCGATCACGAGCGCCGCGCCGCACACCGACGGCGTATATACCTTCGCAAAGCGGGAAATGAACGCCTCGGAACGAGATTTGCGCGAGCTGGCGTTCTCCACAAGATCGAGGATCTTGGAAACGGTGGACTCGCCGAATTCCTTCGTCGTGCGGATCTTCAGCACGCCGTTCATGTTGATGCAGCCGCTGATG
>CAVEPP010000270.1:0-3045 GCA_963617605.1 Alloprevotella sp.
CCTTTCAGATTAACGGGCATGGGATAGTCCTCCTTTATCGTTTTACTCTCAAAATCTCTCAAAAGCATCTAAATAATGCTATCGTTATTATATTATTTTTGGTTAAAAAAGCAAGAGAGGCGCAATTTTGCGGCGCTCACTGGTACACGATGAGTGATGCAAACTGGTCTGCGACAAAACGCTGACAGGCGGCACAACTGCCGTGCAGGACGGGCGCGCCGCGCCGTCAAAATGCCTCTGCCGCGCCCAACTGGACACGAAAATATTCGCTTTCTGGACCAGCGGTTTTTATCGCGGAAAAGGCCTTGCCGCGCCTGCGCTTGCACGTGCAGGAGACGCGGCAGATTTCTTACCGGAGAGATATGAACAAAAAGGGGGTTGCGCTTTGTGCATGAGGCAGATTATAATGAGGCAACAAAAATGCGAAAAGAGGATATTTTATGGGCTATAAAGCAGTTCTTTTTGATATGGACGGGACGCTGCTCGACACGCTGGAGGATCTGTGCGACAGCACGAATCACGCGCTCCGTCAGATGGGCTATCCGCCGCGCGGCATCGAGGAGATCCGCCGCTTTATCGGCAACGGGGCGGAAAAGCAGATCCGCCGCGCCGTGCCGGAGGGGACGAGCGAGGAAAAGATCATGGAGACGCTTGCGGCGTTCCGCGCGTACTATCAGGACCACTGCCAGATCAAGACGAAGGTGTACGACGGGCTGCTGGACCTGCTGAGCGAGCTGAAAGGAAAGGGCGTGAAGATGGCGGTCGTGTCGAATAAGCCGGACGCGGCGGTGAAAAAGCTGAACAAGGAATATTTCGGCGGCCGGCTGGATTACGCCATCGGCCCGAGCGACGGCGTGCGCTGCAAGCCGTATCCTGACATGGCGGAGGAGGCGCTCAAGGCGCTGGGCGCGGAGAAAAAGGACGCGGTGTTCGTTGGCGATTCCGAGGTGGACGTGCAGACCGGACTGAACGCCGGACTGGACGTCATCGCGGTGAGCTGGGGATTCCGCTCAAGGGATGTTGTCATTGAGGCTGGCGCGAAGTTGATCGCCGATGATGCGCATCAGCTGGAGAAGTTTATTCTTGAGTGATTACTCCCACTCTGGGAGGGGATTCCCCTGCGCCGCGCAGGGGGGGGGAATAAAGGGGGCCATTCTCTCACGTGAGAGAATGGCCCCCTTTAGATCCCCCAAGAGAACGCAAGGGGCCTTGCCCCTTGACCCCGCACATTGGCAGTTTTAGGCTCGAAGAGCTGCGCGGCCTGCGGAATCAGGTGCGGTGTACATGGCTTCGCCATGAATCCCTGCGATTCGTCACTGGTCGCAACCGCGCCTTACTATCGTGAGGCGCGAGTGACGGTAGTCTGGCGGCAGACTGCCTGCGGAATGCGGCATTGCTGGCGCTCGCTGCATTGATGACACTGGCGGTAGACGGAAATTAGTTTGCACTCCTACAAGATGGGCAGAGCGGCAGCGGATAATAGAAGCAGAGGCAAATCGTCTTGCAATGCTAAACGCGGCAACGCCGCGCGCGGGGAAGTGCAATCGGCAAGCATTGCAGCTCTTCGAGCTGCTCGCTTGCAATGTCAAGACCTTTCTCTTGGGGGTTCAAGGGGGCCATTCTCTTTTGTGAAAGAGAATGGCCCCCTTTTTTTCGCTGCCGCGCGGTGCGCGGCATTTTTTGCGCGCAAAATTTTGCGCGCGTGCATCGCAGTGTGCAACAAAACAGGCCCGGCGGGGTTCGGTTGAAAAGAGAAACGGAGAATGGGGGGATCCGATGGGGAAAAAGGACGTGCGGCGCGAGGATGTGATCGAGGCGCTCAAGGAGATCGCGTTCGGACGGGTGAACCGCGGGGTGGAGCTGACATATCTGAGCGAGCCGACGGCGCAGTTGATCCGCAAGATGGACTTGTCGGCGGTGGCGGAGTTCAAGAGAAACGGCAACGGCACGGTGGAGGTCAAGTTCGTCGATCGGGTGAAGGCGCTCAGCGCGCTCTATGACATGCTGGGCGGCGGAGACGCGGACGAGGCGGCAGAGTTCTTGCAGGCGCTGGAGCAGGCGGGAGAGGAGAAGGACGATTGGCGGCCGTGAAGCAGTTTTCCGCCAAGCAGAAGACGGCGATGACCTGGTGGGCGAACCCGAAGTACAAAGAGTACGACGCGATCATCTGCGACGGGGCGGTGCGAAGCGGGAAGACGCTGTCGATGGGGATGGGCTTTTTCCTGTGGGCGATGCGGCGGTTCAACGGAGAGCAGTTTGCGCTGTGCGGGAAGACGATCGTGTCGCTGCGGCGCAACGTGCTGCACGAAATTTTGCCGAAGGTGGCGGCGTTGGGCTTTCACTGTGAGGAGAAGCGGAGCGAGAATCTGGTGATCGTGCGCAGCGGCGGGCGGGAGAACCGGTTTTACCTCTTCGGCGGCTACGACGAGGGGAGCGCGGCGCTCATCCAGGGCGTGACGCTGGCGGGGGTGCTGTTTGATGAAGCGGCGCTGATGCCGCGCTCATTTGTGGAGCAGGCGAGCGCGCGATGCAGCATATCGGGCAGCAAGCTGTGGTTCAACTGCAACCCCGAGGGGCCGATGCACTGGTTTTACCGCGAGTGGATATTGCGCGCGGAGGAACGCGGGGCGTTGTATCTGCACTTTACGATGGACGACAATCCCTCGCTCTCGCCGCGCATTCGGGCGCGGTACGAAAAGGCGTACAGCGGGACATTTTACCGGCGGTTCATCCTGGGCGAGTGGACGGCGGCGAAGGGACTCATCTACGACTTCTTCACGCCGCAGGAGTACTGCGCTCGCGTGCCGGAGAAGCCGTGGGAGCGGGTGCGGATCTCCATCGACTACGGGACGGTGAATCCGACGAGCTTTGGGCTGTGGGCGCTCAAGGACGGCGTGTGGTACCGGGCGCGGGAGTATTACTTCGATTCGCGCAGAGAGGGGCGGCAGAAGACGGATGCGGAGTATGTGGCGGACCTTAAAAAGTTCGCGGCGGGGGAGACGGTGGAAAAGGTGATCGTCGATCCGTCGGCGGCGAGCTTTATCG
>CAVEPP010000271.1:0-3037 GCA_963617605.1 Alloprevotella sp.
GACGACGTAGGCACAGATCGGCACGAGCATGCCGCGCGCCGTGGAGGAGAGCACCTTCTGTCCGGAGAGGAGCTGGAGGACGATGTACGCGGCGATCACCACGGCATACGTGATGCACTGCCGCCGGTTGGTTTTCATTCGGGCCAAAACTTTTTTCATCGTACGCACCTCACACTTTCTCGCGCACCTGCTTGCCCAGCAGGCCGGACGGCTTGACGAGCAGCACGATAATCAGCACCGCGAACACCACGGCGTCCGACATCTGCGTGGAGATGTACGCCTTGGCCATGATCTCAATGATGCCGAGCAGCAGTCCGCCGAGCAGTGCGCCGGGGATCGAGCCGATGCCGCCGAACACGGCGGCGGTGAACGCCTTGATGCCGGGCATGGAGCCGGTGGTCGGAACAAGCGTAGGATACGCCGAGCAGAGCAGCACGCCCGCGATGGCGGCAAGGCCGGAGCCGATGGCAAATGTCAT
Source organism: Alloprevotella sp. (assembly GCA_963617605.1). Lineage (GTDB taxonomy): Bacteria > Bacillota > Clostridia > Oscillospirales > Oscillospiraceae > Apopatocola. The sequence goes on from CAVEPP010000271.1 coordinate 479, forward strand.
GGAGATCGTCGCATCCACGTTGATGCCCATGAGCCGCGCCGCATCCTTATCCTCGGAGCAGGCGCGCATGGCCTTGCCCATTTTGGTCTTTCCGGTGAAAAGCGTAAGCGCGACCATGATGACGACGCACACAACGATCGTCACAAGTGCAACATACGAAATGCGAAGCTCTCCGCCGAAGAGGGCAACGCCCGTTTCTCCGCTCACGGATTTAAAGAAGCTCGGAAACACCTTCGGGTTGGAACCCCAGAGCAGCAGCGCCGCGTTCTGGAGGAAATAGCTCACGCCGATGGCGGTGATGAGCACCGCGAGCGACGTTGCCGCGCGCAGCGGCTTATAGGCAAGCTTCTCGATCGTCATGCCGAGAACCGTGCACACGATCATGGCGAGGATCACGCCGACGAGCGGTGGGAGGTTAAATTTGGTACAGGCGAAGAAGCAGATGTACGCGCCCACCATGATGACGTCGCCGTGGGCGAAGTTCAGCATTTTCGCAATGCCATAGACCATCGTGTAGCCGAGGGCGATGATCGCGTAGATGCTGCCGAGGCTGATACCGCTGATCAGAAAGTTCAGGAAACTCAAGGCTGACACCCCTTTCGGGTCAATTTCTTTCTCTTTTTCTCTCTTTACTGGGGATATGGGAAAATGCGCATCGGAAAAAGGCTCCGTTGCGGCCTCTTTCCGCTGCGCGCCTTCCCGCGGCTATAGGACGGAGAAAATATCTCCGTCCTATAGCCGGTGCGTGGGTCGGGCTTTTATCGATCAGTCAAGGCCGACGTAAGCGCCGTCCTGGATGACCATGCCCTTCGGGCTCTTGGTGACCTGGCCTTCGGTGTTCCAGGTCATGCCGGTGCCGGTCAGGCCGTCGAACGTCATGGAGGTGAACTGCTCGATCATTTTGGCGCAGAGGTCTTCCGCGCTCATGTCAGGCGTAGCGCCGGCGGCTTCGAGTGCCTGCGCGTAGGCGTAGACGCAGTCATAGGCGTCCGCGGCGAACTGGTTGGGAACTTCGCCGTACAACTCCTGGTACTTCTTAACGAAAGCAGCGGTGCGCTCGTCGGTGGAGTCGGCGTTGAACGGGGTCAGGAGCATGACGCCCTCGGCGAGAGCGGTATCGAAGCCGTCCAGCGTGAGGATGCCGTCCATGCCGTCGACGCCGAACCATTTGGGCTCATAACCGGCGGCAGCAGCCTGTGTAAGGATGAGGGAAGCGGGCTGGTAGTAGATGGGCAGGAACACGAGCTTCGCGCCGTTCGACTGCGCGTCGGCGATCTGGACGGAGAAGTCGGTGTCGTTGCCGTCGGCGAAGGTGGTATCGCTCACGATCTCGAGGCCGAGCGTATCGCAGGCAGCCTTGAAGGTCTCATAGATGCCCTTGGAGTAAACGTCGTCGTTCCTCCAGATGACGGCGACCTTGGTGGCCAGCTTCTTATCGGCGATGTACTGCGCAGAGGCGCTGCCCTGGTTGGGGTCGGTGAAGCACATCTGGAACTGGTTGTCCTTGCCCTCGGTCGTGGCGACGGAGGAGGCGGACGGAGTCAGCGCGAAGATGCGGTCAGCGAACGTATCGCCGGAGGTGACTTCGCAGGGCTTGGAGGTGACGGAGCCGAGAGAGATCTGCATGCCCCAGTCCTTCAGCGTATTGTAAGCGTTGACGGCCTTCTCGGGGTCGTTCTGGTCGTCCTCGTAGCGCAGCTCAAACTGGATGCCGCCCTTGGCGTTGATCTCATCCACGGCGATCTGCGCGGCGTTCTTAACAGCGTTGCCGTAAATGGCGGCGCTGCCGGTCAGGGGAGCCGTGCCGCCGATCTTGAACGCGGCGGTGGTTTCGGTGGTGGCAGCGGTGGAGCCGCAGCCGGCGAGGCACGCCATGAGCATTACAGCGGCGAGTACCATGCATACTACTTTTTTCATTGTTTCATTTCTCCTTTTCCAAAGGTTTTAAACATAAAAATATAAAAACGGCCCTGTCCGAAAGGACAAGGCCGGATTTATCAAACCGGATCTATCTCTTTCGGCGCTCGGGAAAATTGCGTACAAGCAGGACGGAAATAACCATAATAATGGATACAATAATGGTAATAAGCAGAACAAGCCCAAGGAGACCAAGGGACAGTCGGAGGCTGAGAAGGGCGGAAATAAAAAGAACGGACACCGCCGCAGCGATGCCCGCAATAACCGAATAGTGAGAGGAAGTGCGCGCAGCACAAGAGCCGTCGCAATATGCGGCGGAAGAAGCGCTGTTCATCGAAAAAACGAAACCAAAGCAGTTCATGCGGCACCTCCTTCGTAAGATGGGCATATCATAGCACGCTGCATAACTATGCGTCAATAGAAAAATGCGAGACAATTTAAAATGCTAAAGCGCAATTTTTTGGGATTTTTCACAAACGCGCCAGTTTCTTTCCGGCAAAGGCGATAAAAAACAGTATTTCGGCAGTAGACGTGGGGAAAAAAGGCTGATATAATGCCGGTGTAAAAAAGAGCGTATCCATTTACTTTATAGGGATGAGCAAAACACACATTGAACATCGAGGTCGAAGCGATGCAATAAAG
>CAVEPP010000272.1:0-3030 GCA_963617605.1 Alloprevotella sp.
ACTTATCAAAGTAATGACGAACATCGGACGCCGTGCGGTTGCGATTGTCCGTCATGGCATCCACGATGATGGCGACGCCGGAAGGACCGTAGCCTTCGTAGGTAACTCTTTCGTAGTTATCGGTCGCACCGCTGCCGAGCGCCTTTTCGATCGTGCGCTTGATATTATCGTTCGGCATATTGGTCGCCTTCGCCTTGGCGATGACCGCCGCAAGACGGGAGTTGTTCGCCGGATCGCCGCTGCCGCCTTCCTTGACGGCAACGATCATTTCACGGGCGATCTTGGTGAACGCCTGTGCGCGTTTGGCGTCCTGCGCGCCCTTGGTCTTCTGTATGTTATGCCACTTGGAATGTCCGGACATACTGTAATTCCCCCAAACAAAAATACGTTTGAAGGAATTATAGCACTTTCGTGCGCAGATGACAAGAGCTTTCCTTATCTCCCGTGCGGAATAAGGATCAGATCACCGGGATTCACCGGTCCGGGGTTCGCTGATTCGATCAGTTCGCACGTGGAGCCAAACTTCTTTGCAATATTCCAGAGCGACTCCGTACCAAGCCGGATCACGATCAGAGACGGGCGCTCGATCTCTTCCTCCGCCCCATTCTCCTCCAGCTCCATGGCGCTCACGTATGTTAGCTCTGTATCCGCCGCCGAGTTGAGCACGAGTTCAACCGGGCAGCGCAGCTCGACGGCGTTATCCCCGGCAGCGGCATAGATTTCACCGAAGCGCGCCGTCTCCGGCAGCAACATTCCGGCGCTTTCTCCATTTTCAAAGGAGAGAGTCAGCAGGCGGGTCATGGTGGACAGACTGCCGCGCTGGGTGCGATAGAGTACGCGGATATAGACGTTTTCGGAAATACCGCTCTCCGCCCGAACGGGAAACGCTGCCGTCACACGGGCATATACAATCTCCTTCGGGATATCCGGCGTTTCCAGCGTCTCCCGCACCGACTGACGCAGCACAGCCGGACGAGCCGTATTCAGTGTGCGGACGGTATCCGTTTTCAGACGGCAAATGCCTTTGAGACTGTAGGCATCCGCAATATAACGGATCTCCGTTTCGCTGCGGCAGAGCGTCTGCGCGCACAGATGCAGTTCCAGATGAAGCGAGGTTATGCCGTCACTGCTGGAGAGCGGTTCCAGATAACATCCGCCGGAGGTCAGCACCACGGTGGAAAGCTCCGCTTTGCCGTTTGCTATGTCAAGGATCTGTGAGAACGGGATGCGGAAGCACTGGTGCTGCGGCGTATCGTCCCCTGTCGTCAGATACAGCGTATCAAGCCGTACCGTCCCCTGAAGAATCATCTTCCCGCCGACCTGTTTGAGCTCATCGACGGTCTCCGTGTGCGAATAGCAGAGCAGCTTTTCCATCGGCGGACATCCGGCGGGAAGCTCCGCTTCGTCGGAGACAAGGAAGCTCTTCTCTTCCACGCCGGAGAGGAAACTGACGCTCTTCGTATCGGTCAGCGTATACAGCCCTGGCGTCGGCTCCGCTTCTGCAGGAAGTTCCGCCGTTACGCTGCGGTAAACGACCGCCGCGGCGCATACACTGGCACGGAACTGGACCTTCCGTGGATTGAGCAGCTTTGCCTCGGCTGACGATACGCAAACATTTGCAGCAAGCGTATCCGTATCCTCCGCGCTGTCCGTCTCCGCCGAAAAAACGACCGGCAGCTCTGTTTCAATTTTTTGCAGCCGCTCCGAGTCCTCCCCTACATACAGTACCGTTCCGCGTATGATTCCCTCGATCCGGATGCTCCCCTGCTGCAGCGTTTTGGATCGCAGATACACCGCAGCATCCACATCCAGTATTCGGGCGACATCCGGCAGCGTATCGGAAACGACCGTTTCCAGTGTTTCCTCGCGGTTTAGTGTATCGGAATAAACAGGAGTGCAGTATTGAATGGCTTCCCGTTTCAGATTGACTTCCATAGACATTCCTCTCCTTGTCCGTTTTCGGTATACCATATGAGAAATGTCTGGAAAATATGTCACTCGAGCCTTAAGAGCATCCGATAGAGAAAGCCGGGGAGCCGGATATAGATGACCTTCATACGCGATCCTCCTCAACAGCAATTTCGATTGATGCATATGCCGACGCCGATCAAACACGCGCCGAGCAGAAACCACCAGAACCCCTCCGGCAGTATCTGTGAGAGCAGGACGATGACCCCTACCGTCACGATGATCCATCCGACGGGATTTTTTCGCCGATTTCCGCGCCGCATAAACAGTCCCCCGATGCGCACCATGTTTACTACATAGTACGCATCGGGGGATCATATGTTCTTATTCCGTTTGGCGGACTTCCCAGTCCTTTTTTCGGTTCGCCTGTTCCCACAGCCTGTGGTAGGATTCGAGCCGGGACGGATGGATTTTTCCCACAGCCGCTGCCGCGCGCACAGCGCAGTCCGGCTCGTTTCGGTGGGTGCAGTCCGTGAATCGGCACGCGCCGAGATATGGCGCAAATTCCGGGAAGCAGTATTGCAGCTCCGCTGGGCGGATGGATTCCATCTGCTCGATATCAAAGGAGCCGAAGCCCGGCGTATCGGCAACATATCCGCCATTGGAAAGCGCAAAGAGCTCCACGTGGCGCGTCGTATGACGTCCACGCCCGAGTTTCTGACTGACTTCGCCGGTGAGCAGCGAAAGCTCCGGCGAAAGAGCGTTCAAAAGGCTGGATTTTCCAACGCCGGAGTTGCCTGTAAAAGCACACACTCTGCCGGCAAGCCGTTCGGAAAGCTCCGGCAATCCCTCACCGGTGACGGCGCTCGTCCGCAGCACGGGAATGCCGGAAGCGGAATAGATCGAGAGGAGCTCGTCGCCCCGGTCGAGATCTGCCTTGTTGATGCAAAGGAGAAAGTCGCAGGAGTGATGCGCCGCAAGCGCGGACACGCGGTCGATGAGAAAGGGATCCGTGACGGGATTGACTGCCGCCGCGAGCATCACCATAAGATCGATGTTCGAGACCGCCGGACGGATGAAATAATTCCGCCGCGGAAGGATTTCCCTTACACTGCCCGTACC
>CAVEPP010000273.1:0-3028 GCA_963617605.1 Alloprevotella sp.
GGGAAGTGGCGTTGTCGTATTGTTCCAGACCCTCGGCAAAGTCAAGCTTTGAGCATACAAGCGCCGTGTTGTAGGCATCGCCGAGCGCGTCGTGCGCCACGCGGGTCTGTTCAATGGAAAAATGCTCCATCGCCGTGGCAAGAGATTTCTGGTTTTTGTCGCCGCCGGTCTGGATGTTGTAGATGAGCTGGAGATTGATCCAGTCTTCGATCCAGTCCCAGTCGAGATCGTGGATGATGATGTTCTGCTCCATGATCCGCCGGTCGTCGTAGCCCCAGGTGACGAATACCGGGTCTTCACCGCACCACTCGCGGAAGCGCTCGAACACCGTGGGAAACGTGTCGCCGTGGCTGAGCCGTTCCTTATCGATGCCGGTCAGCTTTTTGACTTTGTAATGCATGCTGCGGAAGTAGATGGGCCGCACATCGGACTGAAATTCCTCTGCGGGGCAGAAATCATCGTCGAGCTTCACTGCGCCGATCTGGATGATCTCGCCGCTCAGATGGATGGGGAGACGGTTGAATACGGAGGCGTTGGAGCTCATAGCCTGGTTCCATTCCAGGTCAAGGACAATATAGGACATTCGGATTACCGACCTTTCTTATAACCATGATATTATAGCAATGTGAAGGGGAAATAACAATCCCCTTTTTCCGGAAAAATCGCTCTGGGGCGCGGCAAAGCGGCGTGGAGCACATTTTTTGCAGAGCAAAAAGCAAATATTGTGTTTCCATTCTCCCGCAAGTGATGTATAATAAAACGAATTGCAAACATGGGAGGCATGACTCATGTACATAGCTGTTATCTGCGGCGGACTGAGCGCCGAACGCGACGTTTCCATCAGCTCCGGCACGGGCGCTGCCCGCGCGCTGCGAGAGCGCAGGCACAAGGTCGCGCTGGTCGATCTCTTTCTCGGGAACCCCTCGGCGGTCTCCAATCCCCGCAGCGTTTTTACGTCCGATGCCGGAGATTCTGTATACTCCGTGCGGGAGACCGAGCCCGATCTTGACAAGATCCGCGCACAGCGCGGCGGCGACGGGCTGATCGGCCCCGGCGTGATCGAGATCTGCCGCGCGGCGGACATCGCGTTCCTTGCGCTGCACGGCGCGGAGGGCGAGAATGGGAAGCTGCAGGCGTGTCTGGACCTTTACGGCGTGCCGTATACCGGCAGCGGCTATCTCGGCAGCGCGCTTGCCATGGACAAGGAACTGAGCAAAATCCTCTTCCGCGACAGCGGCATCCCCACGCCGCCGGGCGTGACGCTCCGCCGCGGCGACGCGGTGCCGGAGAGCATCGGCTTTCCGTGCGTCGTGAAGCCCTGCTCCGGCGGTTCCTCCGTCGGCACGAGCATCGTCACCGAGCCGGAAAAGCTCCCGGCCGCATTGGAGGAGGCGTTTTCCTGCGACGAAGCGGTGCTGGTGGAGAAATATATCCGCGCCCGCGAGCTGACGGTCGGTGTGATGGATGGCCGTGCCATGGCGGTCATCGAGATCATTCCCAAGACCGGGTTTTATGATTATAAGAACAAATACCAGGCGGGCCTTACGGAGGAGATCTGCCCCGCGCCGATCAGCGCGGAGGATACCGCGCGCGTGCAGCGCCTTGCCGAGCGTGTATACGAAACTCTCCATCTCGATGCCTACGGACGTGTCGATTTTCTGATGGACAAAGCGGACGGCGAACTCTATTGCCTGGAGGCCAACACGCTCCCCGGCATGACGCCGACAAGCCTCATCCCGCAGATGGCAGCAGCCGAGGGCATGGATTATGGCGAGCTGTGCGAGAAGATCATCGAAGTATCTCTGAAGAAGTATAAGGAATGAACGGAATGACGATCGGCGAAATGCTCCGCGCCTGCCGCGGCGAATGGCAGGGAAACGAAGAGACGCTCACGAAAGCGCCCTCTTCCGTTGTGACCGACAGCCGGCAGGCAGGGGAGGGAAGCCTCTTCCTTGCGCTGCGCGGCGAGCGGACGGACGGACATAAGTACATCCCCGACGTGCTGCGAAAGGGCGCGCTCGCGGTGCTGTGCGAGGAGCGCGGCGCGGCGGGCGAACCTCGTATCGTTGTGCCGGATACGCTTGCGGCGATGCAGCAGATTGCCGCGGCGAGCCGGAAGCGCTGGGATATTCCGTTTATCGGCGTCACCGGCAGCGTCGGCAAGACGACGGCGAAGGAAATGCTCGCCGCCGCGCTCTCCGGAAAATATGAAGTATTCAAAACGCCGGGCAGTATGAACGGGCAGATCGGCATTCCCGTTTCGCTCATTGGCCTGCACGGAGACTATGATGTCGCCGTGATCGAGATGGGAGTCTCTCTCTTCGGGGAGATGACACGCCTCACGAACATGGTGCATCCGGATATGGCGGTGTTCACGAACATCGGCGACGCGCATCTCGAAGCGCTCGGCGACCGTCCCGGCGTCCTGCGGGCAAAATCCGAGATATTGCAGGGCATGGGGCCCGATGCTGTCATCTTCGCCAACGGCGACGACGAGCTGCTCTCCCGGGCGGATTTCGGACGGAAAACCGTCCTCTTCGGTCTCGGCGAAAACTGCGCTGTCCGCGCCGCGGATGTGCATCAGAACGGCGAGAGCCTTTCCTGCCGCATTCTCGCAGGGGGCCGTGATTTCTCCGTGACCGTCCCGGCGTACGGCACGTATATGATCTATTCAGTGCTCGCTGCGGCGGCGGTTTCGATTGAGCTCGGCCTTTCGGACGAGGAGATCGCGCGCGGACTTACCCGGTATGAAACGGTTGGTCGCCGTTCTCGGGTTGTAAAGACCGGTTACTGCACGCTTGTGGATGATTGCTATAACGCCAACCCCACCTCCGACTGCGCGGCGGTCGACTCGCTTGCTTCGCTTCCCGGACGGCGCGTCTGCATTCTCGGCGATATGCTGGAAATGGGTGGAAACGCCCCGGAGCTTCACCGGTCGGTCGGCGAATACGCCGCGGCGCACGGCGTTGAGCTTGTGATCACGCAGGGGGAGATGCTGGTGTTCAGCGCCATGCAGACCTTGTCTGCC
>CAVEPP010000274.1:0-3009 GCA_963617605.1 Alloprevotella sp.
GCCGCGTAGGACGACTCGATGATGCGGTCACACACTGCAACGACCTGCGCCTTCGTCTCCTCGAGCGTCGCGCCGGACTCTCTTGCGCAGTCAACAGCTCCGCGCGCAAACACGGAGCTGTTGCGGATGGTCGCCATGGTCGGCTTCAGCTCGTGCAGCTTGTCGGAAAGCTCCTGCATGCGCGCTTCCAGCGTCTCAAAGCTGTCAAGCGTCTCCTGCTCACAGGCAAGCTTGTACGCCCACGCAGCCGCACGGCCAAAGGGACTGCCGCCCTTGACGTTCATGTTATAGATCTCGTCCAACACATGCTGCGCCGACTGGAACTTGATGTCTTCCACTTTCATTTTGTCCATCCCCCTGTTATTTTGTTGTTATTCAACTGACCTGTCCCACAGGGAACACATCGATATCCATATCTTTTTTGAGCTTCCCGAAATTGTCCGCACAGAGTGTGCAGAGCACCGCCGTCGACGAGCCCGCCGAGGTTTCCATGTCAATTTCCGGCCGCTCCTCCGGCGTAAAGCTCAGCCCCGCCGTTTCGGCGAGCTGGCCTGCCTCGTACCGCACGCCCTTCGAGCCCACAGGCAGGATCTCGTGCACGTAAGGCAGTGCTGCCAGGCGGCGGACCGTCGAGATCTTGGCCGTGTCGCGGTCATATTCGCTGTATCGTTCGTTTTTGATGCCGCTGCGCGGCACGCCCACGCAGACGACGCAATCGCCGCTGCGCGTGGAGCCGATGCGGCAGTCCCGCATCTTAAGAAGGCCGATGGCTGTCACGCCGAAGCCCGACTGGGTCGTGGGCATGTTGTCCTCTGTGCTGCCGGTGAGCTGCACATTGGAAAGTCCCGCCTCCTCAAGCTGGCGGCGCATGATGGAAATAATGCGCTTGCCCGCGCCTTCCATCTCCATGCAGAGGTTATCCACCACCACGACCGGAACGGCGCCGGTGGCAAGCACCTCCATCAGCGGCACCTTCATTGCGCTGACGGCGACCTCTTCATAGGCATTTTTGTAGTAGTCGTTTTTCTTTTCGCCGATTGAGGCGTTGGAATCGCATGCGATGACGAGCTTCACATCTCCCACCAGCGGGATAAGCGTCACATCGCGGACCTTCTCCGTCGTCACGCTGCCCGTTTTGATCTGCGATAAAAGCGCCTCATAGCTTTCGCCCAGTTCTCTCTGCATTGCCGTTCCTCATTTTCTCCGGCTTTGCAGAGCGTCTGGACGCCTCGCCGGTATTCGTCCTGCTTATGGCAGGCCGTGAAGTTATTACGCGAATTATAGCCTCATTTTTTGAACCATTCAATGACACTTGACATCTTTTTGCGAATATGTCATGCTAATATCCGACAAAAAAGGACGGTGAAACCATGCCAAACTATGTTGACCTTGGCGCGAGGCTCCTTGCCCTGCGGAAAATGACCTTTCCCACGGCGGACAAAGCGCTCTCCTACTGCCGCTCGCTCGGCGTGCCCGGACTGCGCGCAAAAAAGGTCACGCACGGACGTCTTTTTTACGAGGTGGGCGACGAGATCCGCACGGTCCACATCCTCATCCACGGCATTTCCAACGTCATCGTCCACTCGTTCGACGGAACGACATTTACGCTCTACGAAAACGACGGTTTTACGATGTACGGCCTCTCTGAGGCTTTTTCCGGTGACACGCACTTCGGCGCGACGATCCGCGCCAAAACAGACTGCTGCGTGCTCGAGATCGCGGTTGCGCCGTTTCTTGCCGCCGTGCAGCACGATGTGGTGCTGGCCAATATCGTCATCGGCTCACTCGCCCAGCAGCTCTACTTCAATCTGGAGACCAACTCGCGCAAGGTGCTTGTGTCAAAGGAGGAATCGCTCGTGGTCTACCTCTATCAGCACAGCCGAGGCGTGCTCCCGCTGCGCCTGCGCACCACACGTCCCGCGCTCGCCGGTATGCTCGGCATCAACCTGCGCACGCTCTACCGCTACACAGACAAACTCGTTGCCGCCGGCGCGCTGAGCCTCGAGCATGGCAAGCTCTGCATCACGCAGGAAAACCACACCCAGCTTGAAAAACTCTACCAGCAGATCATGAAAAAGCTGGCAAAATGAAAAGGTGTGCGTTCCGAAAAGTCGGAACGCACACCTTTTGTGCAGACATTGGAGATTATCCTTTGTCAAGTAAGACGCTGCGACGTCCAGCACCCGCAACTGCGACGGCAGGGATGAGAATAGCGAAAAACTTAGTGCCTGCGGCGGGGGCTGCCCCCCCGCGCATGGTGCGCAGCTCAACGAAAGATCAAGCTCTCACCCTGCGCACGTCTGAATTCAGCGAATAGCGCTTGCGCGCTGCTCACTGAATTCAAACGTTTGGTCGGATCCTGCACGCGCAGCGAAGCAACGCTACTAATCAACCAAGGCATACAGGATAAGACCAGAACATTTTCTTTCGTCTGCAATAACATTCAACGAGGTACGCAAGTCTTCCCACAAAAGCTCATATTTGTCATCGTGCTTAACGCTATAGCCTGACTCATTGAGGAGTTCGCAAAAGAATTGCAAATCACCCTCAAAAACATCGATAGCTTTCTTTCCGTTGATAGTCAGTTCCATAATTTGCCTCCTTAATACTTTTCCTCATTTAAGTATCTATTTCAGATATCATCCGTACTATCCGAAACGAATAGTATACAATGAGTAAAAATAATGAGGGAGAAACAGCCATGAACGAGCAGGAAAACAAGGCCAAGCAACTTTTCAAAGAATCCGCTTCCGCAAAAGAAGCAGCCAAAAACGCATGGAAGTTCAGCATGGACGATAGCCTGTCAGACCGTGAGAAGCTGCACCAGCTCGGGGAGCTTATCAAGGGCGAAGCCGCCACTGCTGCAAACTACAAGGAACAGCGCGCCACGAGAAAGAAAGCTGTCGCCGACCGGCTGCAACAGATCCGCAAGGAGCGCGGGCTGATGCAAAAAGAGGTCGCAGACAAAACCGGCATCAACATGGTCACGCTGTCCGGCTATGAGATTGG
>CAVEPP010000275.1:0-2957 GCA_963617605.1 Alloprevotella sp.
CCCCTCTCCGTCGCGGTTTGAAATGTTACAATTTGTAACTATATCCTACCATCCCGCGCCCCCTCCGTCAACCGCCAGTTTTTGCCGCACGAAAAGCGCCCCGAAAGGAAGAACCTTTCGGGGCGCTGTACCGGTTATTTCACGTTATTTATGTAGTCTTTCATCTTCTGCAGCGCTCTGTAACATCTAAGGATGTTCTGCCGTCTTTCTTTGCGGTCAAAGGTCCCATATCCTTCTTCCGCTTCGTCCTCCGGCAATGCATTGCTCTCGTACTCACATATTGCATCTGCCAGCGCGTTTTCCTGCGGTGTGCGGTCTTTTTTCGTACTTATCGCGTCTAACCGTTCTTTGTTTTGTTTCAGAAATGCACCGTACTCCTCCTGGATTTCGTCATAAAATGCTTTCAATCCCTTTTTCCCGCAGGAGAATACCAGATCACATTTTTCGCAATGGTAAATGCCGGCATCCGCATCCAGCGGAACGGCTTTGCATTCCGCATCTTCACTGCAATTTTTGAAAGGCTCTCTGCAATCGACGCAGTATGCTCTGCTCATCTTACATCCCCCTTACTCTTCCAGGCTGATCCACATAGCAGGGCGTACTGCGCACCAATCATCTGAACTAACCCCTATTTCGACGATATTACCGTAGCCGTTTACTCTTCCATTCGGATCGACTGCGGATCCGCTGTAAACCAGGCTGTATCTCTGGGAGCGAAGCCACCAATAAGCATGTCCGTCATTGCGCAGGCTTGCGCTGTCAGCAACAGACGCCGCAGCCGGTGTCGGCATACATGCTCTGACATTGTCCGATGCGAAGTACTCTCTCGATTCATCAATTGTCAGCAAAAACACCCTGTCCTCCGTAGGACAATAGAAGCTTCTATTCTGCCTTGTGTCTTTATAAGTTTTAATCGTTATGATTGGGATCATCTTTTTCTCTTCGGATGAGAATGCCGTATTAATAAAGGTGCTGTTCAGCCACCGGCGAAGCGTGCATGTATCCCATGTTACTTCTGTAAGTTTTGTGTTGAACGGCTGATAATCGAGTCCAAATTTGCTGATCACAAGGATCCTTCCGTCTTCCTTTGCCAACACGATCCACTCGATATCCTCCTTGCCGTTGGAGGTATCGTTATCCTGCTCATATCTGCCAAAGAAAACCTTACTGCCCACATCGGCGTTCTCAAGAAGGGCCTCGTAGTATTGCGGCTTTATGCTCTCCCGCTTCTCTTCGCTGTCCTTATACATGAGACCGTCCAGCAGCGTATACGCCGCTACATAATCCTCGTCAGCGATGCCTTCCAACGCTCTGTCGTATTTGTTGGCGGCAATAGCTTCCGTATCTCCGATATCTCGCAGGAGACTATACGCTTTATCATACTTCCCCTGCTCAAACAGTGCGTTTGCACGGGCTCGTTTGTTTTCCGTGATCGCATCCTCGTCGCCGATCTCCTTCAGCAGTTTGTATGCATCGATGTACTTTTCTTCCGCCAGAAGCGCTGCGGCCCAGTCGCGTTTGTTCTGCTCTGGGAACTCATCCTGTCTGCCGATGTCCTTGAGAAGTGCAAGGGCCGCCTTGTATTCTCCTTTATCAAGTGAAACGAGCGCACGGGCGTATTTGTTCTCTTCGATAGCATCTTCCCGTCCGATCTCTTCCAACAGCTCGTACGCCGGTTCGTAGTCCTCAGCTTCGATCAGCTCCATCGCCCGGTCGTATTTGTTCTGCGTGATTTCTTCGGGTTTGCCGAGTTCTTCCAGAATTGCGTAAGCGGCAGTATAGTCTCCCGCGTCGATCAGCGCCAGTGCTTCTTTATGCTTTTGGTGGGGAACGATCACCATTGTTATCAGGATCGCAGCCGCCGCGCAGACAGCCGCCGCGGGCAGCGCGACAGCAATGGTTCTCTTCGTTTTCCTCCGGCGCTCCGCCTCCCGCTCTTTCTCTTGGCGGGAAAGCTCCTCCGCCTTTTTTGCCTCCGCTTCCCTGTGGGCCGCAAGATGTTCGCGCAGGACGGTCTCGTCCAGTGCGGCAAACTGTGCATCCGCCGAAAGGCCGCAGCGATGGCAGACCTTCTCCTCCGCGCCGTTGAGCGCACCGCAGGTACAGCTCCACAGGCCGTCGAGCCGGAGCGGCAGCGTCTGCGCGCTCTGCGCCGTATCGCGCCGGTACTGCTCCGAGAGTTCCGGAGAAAGTGCCTCCGCCAGCGCTGGGCTCTTCGGCAGCGGCGACCACGCAGCATTTGGTCCGGCCTCCCAGCCTGTGCCATCGGCAAACACCGCGCGCGTGCAGCGCGCCGCGGCGCGGCGGGTGTTCGCGTCCGGCAACCGTATGGCCTGATGCTGGCCATACGTCTCGTCCCGCGGTACGGACAGGTCGAGATATTGGAATTCGGCCACGCCCTCGAGCGGCGCGCCGGATACGTCGAAGGGATCCACCGCGACCATGACCGCGCGAATCGGCTTTGCGGAGATGCTCTGCATTTTCAGCTGCACCAGCACCGCGCCCGTCTGGCTGTCCTTCAGCAGCGCGCCCGCCGCGAGCAGCACGGGGCTTCCCGCCGTATACTGGTTTTCCGGAAGCCGGTAAAGGCTCGTATATCTCTCCATGACGCCGCCCTCAAAGCTCCGGCAGGTCGCCGAACGTTTCCGCCGGAGCGGAGCTTTTTGCCGCGCCCTGCTCCGCGCGCTGCCGCAGCGCGGAAACATCCTCCACGAGCTGGCCGAAGCCGTACAGCGGCCACGACGCCGCAAAGAGGACCGCTCCGGCAAGCAGCGGGATCATCCCCGTCCAGAAGCCCATCTCCCCCGTCCAGAACGCGAGTGCAGCGATGAACCCGGCGATAAGGTCGATCCAGCCGAGGACCGCCGCGAGTGTTTTAATCTTTCCTCCGACACTTTCAAACATGGTCGTCCCTCCTGTTGTTTTTTGATATGGCTTTTTATTCCCTGTATTTCCCG
>CAVEPP010000276.1:0-2930 GCA_963617605.1 Alloprevotella sp.
ATCTTCCGGCCCTTGATAAAGCGGTTGAGCGCGGGATATTTTTCCAGCGTATGGAGATACGCCGTGAGCACCAGCGCCAGATGGCTGATCTGCTTTCCTTCGCGGCGCTTTTCGTTCATATAGGCACGCATGGGCTTTTCCGGGATGTCCAGCGTGATCATATTCATGGCGTCATACCGCTTCGTAAGAAAATGCGGGATGAGATAGTACATGGGGTCTTCGTGTTTTACCAGAGTTCCGTCCGGACGCATATTCTTCCCTCCAATGCTTCATGGGAAACATAAAAATTTTGATGAAATTATACCGCCCCTGCGTTTTTTTGTCAATATTTCGACACAAGGTTCACGGTAAAAAATGAATTTTTTGTTAATTCGGCGGAAAGTTCACGACTTATTTACGATTTCGTATTAAAGTCTATGACAGAAGCGGGCTTTGGGATGCCCTTTTTCCCGGAGGTCTTTTTTTATGCGGCGTGGTTTCCCCAACCGAAATTTTTCCGCCTTTATGGCCGGCCGTTACGGCGCAGACGCGCTGGGCCGGTTTCTTTCCATATGCGGATGCATCTGCATTCTGCTCTCGATCGCCCTGCGCGGAAAGAGCGCTTTTTTCTCCGCCGTGTTTTCCACGGCGGCGCTCGCGCTGCTTGTCTGGTGCTATGTGCGCATCTTCTCCCGGAAGGTCGCGGCCCGGAGCGTGGAGAACCGGAAGTATCTTTCGTACCGGAACCGCTTTCTCGGCTCGTTCCGTCTGCTCAAAAGCTGCTTTCGTCAGAGAAAGGATTACGCCTTTTTCCGCTGCCCGAGCTGCAAGGAGGTCGTGCGTGTCCCCCGCGGCAAGGGGAGGATCCGCATCACGTGCCCGCGCTGCGGGTATGCCTTCGAAAAGAAGACCTGAAAATTATAAAACATTCGACAGCCGCGGCAATTCTCCTGCCGCGGCTGTTCTTGTATCTTTTTCTGCCGCGTGATACCATACAGCAAATGACATTTCCGGAAAGGGCGGTGCCGAACCATGAAACTGGATGAACTGTACGGCCTCGTATCCAAAGCCGTCTCCTCGCTCAATCTGTCGGATATCTGGCCGGGTTTCTCGCCGCTGCGTTTTGCTTTGTACAACGAGGAAGCGTGCTTCTTTGACGGCGCTTATATTGAAAAAACGGACGCTTTCTGCGCCAACACCTCTATCGTATATCAGGGCGAGCCGATTGCCATATGGAAGGTGGGCGGCAAGCCGGACATTTCCGTTCTTACCGCGAAGATCGTTCACGAAATGTTCCACGCCTACCAGATTGGGCAGGGCTGGGACTGCTGGGCGGACGAAATGGACGCGCTGTATCGATATGAATACGACGTCGAAAATCTCGCTCTCAAGCTGCATGAAAACGAGCTTCTCCTCTCCCTCGCGGAACACTTTGATGAGGGCACACTCCGGGAACTGCTCTCGCACCGGAAGCGGCGCAGTGAAGAGTACCCCTATGAATTTTCCTACGAAAGCAAAATCGAGGAAATTGAGGGCAGCGCGACGTATGTGGAATGGATGGTCTTGCACCAGCTCGACGAACACGCGGCAGCGGACATGGCTGAGCGCATGCGCGCCGCCGTGACGCAGCCGGAGGATTTGTTTCCCATCCGCATTTCCTGCTACTATACCGGCGCGCTTATGATCCGCGCGCTGATTGCCGCCGGTGTGTATTCCTTCACGCCGCCGGAGCGTCCCGCCGTTTTTTCCGTCTTGCGGAGCGTCTCCCCGTCGGACGGCGGCTTTCCCGGAAAGGACATCCGCTGCCGAGAGATTTCTGACGCCCTTGCCGCTTTCCATAAGGAATCGGAAGCAATCGTCCGCTCGGCGCTTGGCCGGAACGAGGTGGTTTTGGAAGGCCCCGCAGAGCTGCTCGGCGTCAACATTTTCGACGCGCGGTTTTACAGGGGGTATATGATGTCGAGATATTTTCTGCAATATCGGGACAGTCAGGGCGCGCATATGCTCCACGGAAATTATGTGGTGCGCATGGCAAACGAAAGGACGATATCCCGCGTCTACCTATGGGAATGATCCCCGCCGCAGAGCGCAGCGTATCGTAAATGCGGTGTACCACGAAGGAAATCTGCGGAGGAAGCCGGTTATGATCCACTTTGAAGAAATCACGAATGCTAACATCTGGAAGGTCTGCGCACTGGAGCCGTTTGATGACCAGAAGGATTTCGTTGCGGAAAATCTGCAAAGTCTGGCGGAAGCCTACGCCACGAGAAACGAGGGAAATAACGCCCTGCCCCTGGCCGTTTATAACGGCGCGGAACTCATCGGGTTCATTATGATCGGCAAGGGTACGGTAGGCAATGAGGACGAAAGCGAGCTGATCCGCGAAAACTACTCCCTCTGGCGGCTGATGATCGACCGGAAGTATCAGCGGCGCGGTCTCGGCAGACAGACGCTTGACGCGGTCATGGCACTGATCCGCACGTTCCCGTTCGGCGAGGCCAAAAAGGTGTGGCTCTCCTACGAGCCGGAGAACACCCGCGCCAGAGATATTTATCGGAAATACGGGTTTGTGGAAAACGGGGACACGTGCGGCAATGAGATCGTTGCCGTATATGAATTGTAAGTGAGACGTACAGCATGGATGTAAAAGCCTTCTGGCAGGCGGTCCTCGCGCAGGACGAGCCGGAAATCCGAACATATTTCGCCCCGGACGCCTATGTGAACTGGCACTGCACGAACGAGCATTTCACGGTGGATGAATTCATCATCGCCAACTGCGAATATCCCGGAGAGTGGGACGGGGCCGTGGAGCGGATCGAGACGCTGGGCGGCCTCACCGTTACGGTCACGCACGTTTATCCGAAGGATCGGAGCCGTTCGTTCCATGTGACGTCCTTTGCGTCGATTGACAAGGGCACACGCGGTTCTGCCGGGCGGAAATGCCCTTATAC
>CAVEPP010000277.1:0-2930 GCA_963617605.1 Alloprevotella sp.
GGAATCAAATATGAATGCAAACTCACAGGGAAAGACCCGCCGTCTGGCGGGCCTGGCGCTTTTCACGGCGCTGATCGTCATTTTGCAGCTGCTCGGCAGCTTCATCCGGTTCGGCCCGGTCTCCGTGTCGCTCGTCGCGCTGCCCATCGTGGTGGGCGCGGCGGTATACGGCGGCGCGGCGGGGCTGTGGCTCGGCTTCGTTTTCGGCATGGTGGTGCTGCTCTCGGGCGATGCCGCGGCGTTTTTCGCCTTCAGCGTGCCGGGAACGCTGCTCACGGTGCTCGTAAAGGGCATTGCCTGCGGCGGTCTGGCGGGACTCGTGTATGCGTGGCTCGCTCCGAAAAACCGCACGCTCGCGGCCGTCGCCGCGGCCATCGTCTGCCCGGTCGTGAACACCGGCGTATTTCTGCTCGGCTGCCGGATCTTCTTTATGCCGATGCTCGCCACCATGGCGCAGAGCCTTGGCTTCGGCGATAATGTGGGGCGGTTTATGATCTTTGGCCTCGTCGGCGTCAACTTCCTTGCCGAACTCGGCGTCAACATCGTTCTCAGCCCCGTCATTCTGCGGCTGATCCGCATCGGGAGAAAGGAAAAGTAAACCATGATCCTTGCCATCGACACCGGCAACACGAACATCGTTCTCGGCTGCATCGAAAACCGGGAGATCCACGCCGTGGCGCGCATGGCGACGGATGTGAACAAGACCGACTACGAATACGCCGTCGGGATGAAAAATGTCCTCGCCTTCGCGGGCTTCCAGCCGGAGGACTTTGAAGGCGCGATCCTCTCGAGCGTTGTCTGGCCACTCACGTCCACGCTGCAGCGCGCCGTGAAGCTCCTAACGGGGCTCGATGCGCTCACCATCGGCAAGGGGCTCAAAACCGGGCTGGACATCCGGCTCGACGATCCCGGCCAGATCGGGGCGGATCTCGTTGTCGGCGCGGTCGCGGCGCTGCATCTGCACCGCCCGCCGCTCATCGTCATCGATATGGGCACTGCCACGACCATCTCCGCCGTGGACGCGCAGGGGCGGTATGTCGGCGGCGCGATCGTGCCGGGGCTTCGCCTGTCGATGGAATCGCTCTCCGGCCACACGTCGCAGCTGCCGCGCGTCTCGCTCGACGCGCCCACAAAGTGCATCGGGACGAATACCGTCGCCTGCATGCAGTCCGGCGCGATCTACGGCTCCGCGGCTCTGCTCGACGGGATGATCGAGCGCATGGAGGCGGAGCTCGGCGCGAGCGCTGCGGTCATCGCCACCGGCGGCCTTGCCGGGTGCGTCACGCCGTTCTGCCGCCGGGAGATCCGGTATGAGCCGGATCTGCTGCTCACCGGTCTCGCGGTGCTCTGGGAAAAGAACCGCGGCGGGAAAAAAGCATAAAACAATGCGCCGGGACAGATTTTCTGTTCCGGCGCGTTTTTACGCTTGCTTTACTTTTTTCTGGCGGCTCTGTGCCCTTCCGGCACGATCACCGTGGAAAAGACACCGACATTCTCCGGCAGATCGGTCATCTCGCTGAAGATCTTCTGCGAGGGCATGCCGCAGTCGGCGACCATGGACGCCTCCTTCGCAAGCCCGTGACACGTGAGCGCCGCGGCGGTCTCGCCGATGGCTTTGCCGGATTTCATGAGCACCTTTGTGCCGGAAAGCTCCAGCGCCGTGTCCAGATTCTCCGTTTCGCCCGGATAGATGTGCAGCGGCGAGTCCATGTCGGTCAGACTGGTGCCGAGCGTTGCGGCAACGGCGCAGAAACTCGTGATGCCGGGGATCATCTGCGTGGCGTACCCCTGGCGGCGCAGCTCGTCGAGCACATAGTATGCCGTGGCGTAGATCGAAACGTCGCCGAGATTCACCATGGCGACGCTTAGCCCCGCGTCCAGCACACGCGCAATGCTGCCCGCCGCGCGGACATACTCGGCGTTTCGCGTGGACTTGGCCCGGGCCGCGGTAAACTTCAGCGGAAGGATTGACTTCCGGCTCAGATCGACGCCGCCGCGGGCCACCTCCAGCGCCGGCATTTCTCCGGAAGCGGATCTCGGCGCGGCAATGACGGGGCAGAACCCCAGAACATCACACGCCTGGCGCGTCATCCACGCCGGATCGCCGGGGCCGACGCCCACGGCATAAAACATTCCTGTTCCTGTTTTCATGGTTCATCCCTCCGTGTACCTGCCCGGAGAGAGGAGACCGCCCACGGTGCGGGAACGGTCGATCAATTTGTGCATGATCATGCCCTCCTGAAAATTCTTCATGGGGAATCTCGCAAAAAGAACTTCCAGAGACGACGCAGCTCCCGAAAAATGAAATCAGAGCAGCCCAAAGGCTGCTCTGACGGTATTTTCAGAATATCAAAGCGTTTTAATCGGAAACATACCACTCCCGGAACATATAAATGCCGCCGGGCAGAGGTACTCCATCCGATGAAATATCCTGACTCCGTTTCATCGCTTGCCCGCCTTCCCAGTTTCCCAGTGGCATATTGGGGTCGCTCCGCGTTACAGTTGCCGTTACAGTCCGTGGATCACACACGGTTCCTTCATTCGGATGTTTCTATTCAATTTTACGGGAGATCCATCCATGTACATTAAGAATACCACATGGCGAATACGATTGCAACGCCTTTTGCCGAAAAAAGGCGCGTTGAGCGCATAAACGGAAAGAAGTCTTGACAGTATCGTACATCAAGCGATAGAATACTATCGCGCGGTTATCCGCGCATATAAACCATATGCGTCTGTAGCTCAGTAGGATAGAGCGCGAGCCTCCTAAGCCCGAGGCCCCCGGTTCGAGCCCGGGCAGGCGTGCCAGCGTCAAAACAACACCATAAGGTCATCAGCCGCCGCAGGCGGCGTCCGATTGACCGATGGTGTTGTTTTGTTAAAAAGGCAACCACCGGCTATGCCGGTGGACACAAGAAGTTCCACTTATG
>CAVEPP010000278.1:0-2895 GCA_963617605.1 Alloprevotella sp.
GTGCTGCTCTGCGCGGCGCTCCTCGCCGGGTGCAGCGGCAGCGCGCTCGACATCTTTTTCCCAACGCCGTCGCCCACGGCGACCGCGGAGCCGACGCCCTCCCCCACCGCGACCGCAGAGCCGACGCCGACACCCGAGCCGACGCCGGAGCCGCTCGTTCCCTATAAGGGCGAGATCCGGCACATCTTCTTCCACAGTCTCATCGTCTATCCCGAAATGGTGTTCACCGACCGCGAAACGCCGATGGGCGGCTATAACGCCGGATTCTCGGAAAAGGCGGAGCTGGAAAAGATTTTGCCGCAGCTCTACGAGCGCGGGTACGTGCTCTATGATCTGAACGAGTGCTACGAGATGGTCAACGGCAAAATGCAGCGAAAGGAGATTTTGCTGCCAGCAGGGAAAATGCCGCTCATCCTCTCGGTGGACGATGTGGCGTATGCCTACGGCGACGGGTATGCGCGGCGGCTTTATGTGGATGAATCCGGCGCGCTGCTCTACGAGGTGCCGAACCCTTCCGGCGGCGTGGACATCATCCCAGACGGCGACGTGATGGGCGTGGTGGACGCTTTTGTGGCCGAGCACCCGGACTTTTCGTGGAACGGGCACAAGGGAACGATCGCGCTCACGGGGTTTCAGGGGGCGTTCGGCTACCCGAGCTACGACGATCCCGAATGCCAGACGGAGATAAAAAAAGTTGCCGATGCGCTGCGCGCCGACGGCTGGAGCTTTGCCAGCCACAGCTATACGCACAACTCCGGCGTTTACGGCTTCTGGGGCACGGGCTGCATCCCCGATAAAATTTATTACGATATCAATAAATGGGTCGATCGCGTGTCGCCGTGGATCGGTGAAACGAACCTCTTTCTCGCCCCCTTCGGCTATCGCGCGACGGGCGAGGCATTGCAGCATGTGCTTGATGCCGGGTTCAATATCTACTGCACCGTGGACGACCATGTGGTCAACGAGCTGTATGACGATTACGCGCTTCAGTCGCGCATTGAGATCGGCGGCTACTCGATGACCTATTACCGTGATATTTTAAACGAGCTCTTTTTCGATGTGGACAGCGTTCTCGACCCCGGCCGCCCGCCGGTCATATACGACGAATGAAAGGCGTCAAGACGTCTGCCTCCCTCTGACGAGGGCCGACTCTCCCCGGCGGGGAGAGATGTCGCCGAAGGCGACAGAGAGGGGGCGGGGGTGGATTTTGCCGCAGGCAAAAGACGGAGGGAGAGACGTTCTGCGCGGAAGCGTGAAGTTTTTCTCTCCCTCAGTCAGCGGCTTTGCCGCTGCCAGCTCCCTCGTCAGAGGGAGCCATATTAAGAAACCGCCCTTTCCGGGGATATTCCGGAAAGGGCGGTTTTCTGTCGCTTATCGTTTTACCACGTGCGTTTGCTCTGGAACGTGAGCCATTTGAGCTCGGTATAGTCGTCCATGGAGAACTGGCCGCCCTCGCGCCCGACGCCGCTCTCCTTCCAGCCGCCGCAGGGTGCGGTCGTGGAGCTGAGGTACGTGAGATCGTTGATGTGCACCATGCCCGCCTCGATCTTCATGCCGAGCTCCATGGCGCGGTCAAGATCGTGCGTGAGCACCGCGGCGGAGAGGCCGAACAGGTTGTCATTGCACTTGGCAAGCGCTTCGTCGGCATCCTTCACGGGAATGACGCTCGTGACCGGCGCGAAGCTCTCCTCATAGAAGATGCGCATGCTCTCGTCCACGCCGCAGAGCACCGTCGGGCGGAAGAACGGCCCTTCGTGCGTGCCGCCGCAGAGGATCTTTGCGCCCTTCGCCACGGCATCGTCCACCTGCGACTGGACAAAATCGCAGTGGCGCTCGTCGATCAGCGGGCCGATGAACACGTCCGGGTCGGTCGGGTCGCCGACCTTGAGCGAGAGCGCATAGTCGCGCACCTTCTCGCAGAACGCCTCGTACAGCGGCTCTTCCACAAGGATGCGCGACGTCGCCATGCAGAGCTGGCCCTGGTTGCTGAACGCGCCGAGACCCGCAGTCTTCACGGCTTCGTCAAGATCGTAGTCGCGCAGCACGAGCAGCGGGTTTTTGCCGCCGAGCTCCATCGCCGTGCGCTTGAAATCCTGTGCCGCGGCCACGGCGATCTTCCGCCCGGCTTTTCCGCCGCCGGTGAACGACACCATGCGCACGCGCTTATCCTGCGCGAGCACCGCGGAAAGGCTCTCGTCCGCGACCGGGACGACGTTGAGCACGCCCGCCGGGAGACCGGCCTCGTGCAGCACCTCGCCGAGCAGCAGGCACACCGCCGGGGTATGCGGCGACGGCTTGAGGATGAAGCTGTTGCCCGCGGCGAGCGCGAACGCCAGCTTTTTCACCGAGAGAATCAGCGGATAGTTGAACGGGAGTATTCCCAGAATGACGCCGAGCGGATGGCGGACGGCCAGAGACATCTGTCCCGGCTTGCCCGCCGGGTACATATCCGTCGTGTGGCGGCGGCACTCGCCCGCCGCGACGCGGAAAAGGTTCACGCTGCCGGCAAACTCGCCGCGCGCGATGGACTGCGCCTTGCCGCCCTCGCGGACAAGCAGCTCCAGAAATTCCTCCGCGCGGCTCTCCATAATGTCCGCGGCGCGCAGCAGCACGCGCTCGCGCACGTCCGCCATCGCCGCGGCCCAGCCGGGGAACGCCGCCGCAGCGGTCGAAAGCGCGGTCTCCACGTCGGCAGGACCAGCGCGGTGCACCGTGAAAAGGGGCTTGCCCGTCGCGGGCTCGATGTCCTCGCGCACGCAGCCGTCGGTCTGCGGCGTCCATGCGCCGTTCAGATACAGGAAATACTCGTTTCTCATTGGGTCACTCCTATTTTTAATTTTAACAGCCATGAGCAAAACTCCAAAAGAATAGTAATTGCAATGGTTCCCGGCCATG
>CAVEPP010000279.1:0-2888 GCA_963617605.1 Alloprevotella sp.
CGCTATGCGTCCATCCTCGGCTACGTGGGCGCGGGCGGTCTCGGCCTCATCATGAACGAAAAGATCGGCTGGCGCGAGTATGACAGTCTCGGCATGATCCTCATCGTTCTTTTCGTGACCGTCATCGTCATCGAGGCGCTCAGCCACTGGCTGCGCAAGCGCCTGACCTGAGGGAGGACGAGCTATGGACAAAAAAATTCTCAAAGCCTATGAATCCGCGCCGAAAACGTGGATCTGGCAGCTTCTCGCGGCGTTCATCGTCGCGTGCCTGCTCGCGTGGTCGGGCAGCGCCGTCCGCGTGAGCAACCCCACCGGCAACGGTCTCGCCGTGGCGGGGAACATCCTCTCCGGTATTTTCCACCCGTCGGGAAAGCTCCTTTTCACGCTCGGCACAAACGGCGTACCGTATCTGCTGCTGGAAACCTTCTGCATCGCATTCCTCGGCACGATCGTCGGCGCGGTCATCTCGCTGCCGCTGGCGTTCCTTTCGGCAAGCAATCTGGTGCCGAAGCCGGTCGCGCTCATCGGGCGCACCGTGATCGCCGCCATCCGCACGATCCCCGCGTTCGTCTACGGTCTCATGTTCATCCGCGTCACCGGCCCCGGGCCGTTCGCGGGCCTTCTTACGATGTCGCTCTGCTCGATCGACATGGTGACGAAGATGTTTATTGAAAGTATCGAGGATCTCGACAAGCGTATTCTTGAATCGCTCGACGCCGCCGGCTGCACCACCTTCCAGAAGATCCGCTACGGCATATTGCCGCAGCTCACCGCGGACTTCACCTCCACGATCATCTACCGCTTTGACATGAATCTGCGCGACGCTACGGTCCTTGGTCTCGTCGGCGCGGGCGGCATCGGCGCGCCGCTCATCTTTGCAATGAGCTCTTACCGCTGGAATGAGGTGGGCGCGATACTGCTCGGACTCATCGTGCTCGTGCTCATCATCGAGTGGATCTCCGCGAAGATCCGCACGAAGCTTGCAAGGGGATAAGACGCTATGGCAGATAAGAAGCTGACCATTTACTTCACTTCCGACCTGCACGGATACATTTACCCCACGGATTACCGCAGCCGCGACGAGCGGGACATCGGCCTTTTCAAATGCGCGAGCCGATTTGAAAAGGACGGCAATACGCTTGTCATCGACGGCGGCGATCTGCTGCAGGGCTCGCCGCTGGGCGCCTTCTGCCACGACACGATCGGCGACGGCCGCGCCTTTGCCGAGATCATGAACCGCTGCGGCTACGACTATGTAACGCTCGGCAACCACGATTTCAACTTTGGCATGGACTATCTCGGCTCGTATCTCGGGAATCTGAACGCGCAGTGCGTGTGCGAAAACGTGAGCGCGAAAGACGGCAGCGCGCCGCTCTATCCGGCGTGCGTCCACACGCTCGAAAACGGTCTGCGCGTCGGCATCGTCGGCATCGTAACGGACTATGTGAACATCTGGGAGCGGCCGGAGCATATCGCCTCCATCCGCATTTCCGACCCGATCCCGGCAGCTGCTGCGGCGCTCGAGAAGCTCAAAAGCATTTCGGACGTTACGCTCTGCGTCTACCACGGCGGTTTTGAGCGCGATCTCGCCACGGGCCGCGTCCTCTCCGCCACACACGAAAACGTCGCCTACCGCATCTGTCAGGAGCTGGATTTTGATATTCTGCTGACCGGCCACCAGCACATGTCCGTGCCGGGGCAGACGCTTTTCGGGACGTTCGTCGTGCAGCCGTCCGACCGCGGACAGGAGTTCATCCGCGTCGAGGCGGCGCTCTCCGGGGAGGAAAAGCGTATTACGAGCGAGACCGTCCCCGCGCACGGCGCGTGCCGCCGCGAATGGCTCGAAGAGTTTTCCGCGATGGAGCGTGGCGCGCAGAACTGGCTCGACGAGGTGATCGGCACGCTGCCGCGCGCTCTCACACCGGACACACCGCTGCACATGGCGTCGGAGGGAAATGCGCTCGCCGATCTCTTCAACGCGGTACAGCTCTGGGCGAGCGGGGCGCAGCTCTCCGCGACGAGCCTTGCAAACGACGTGGCGGGACTACCCAGGACCGTGCACCGCCGCGATCTTCTCATTGCCTATCCGTATACGAATACGCTCGCGGTGCTGGAGATCACCGGGAAGGTTCTCAAAGCGGCGCTCGAGCGCAGCGCGGAATATTTCTCCCGCGGCGAAGACGGGGCGCTCTGCGTTTCGGACGTTTTCCTCCGCCCGAAGGTGGAGCATTATAATTACGACTACTATGCCGGCGTATCGTATGCGTACGACATCTCCCGGCCTGCGGGTGAGCGGGTGGTGTCCATGCGCGTGAACGGACAGGACGTGCGCGAGGACGACACCTTCACCATCTGCCTCAACAGCTACCGCGCCAGCGGCACGGGCGGATACGACTTTTATGTCGGCTGCCGCGTCGTGCGCGAGATCGGCACGGAGATGGCGGATCTGATTTTGGATTATTTCAAAGAATTTAAAGGCAATATCCCGGCGCTGCAAAGCGATTTTCACGTAATCTGAACATTGCCGGGAGGGATATGGTATTACGCGCAAGCGGCGCAGGATGTCCGGCGGAAAACCAACGCTTGACACCTGCGCCGCTTGCGCGTAAAATATAAAGAAACGGTTAAGACTTTCTTAATTCGATACGAAAAACAAATCCTCGCGCGGGCTTTCCGCAGAAAGGGGGCCGACATGCTTCCCTATTTCGTCACCATTCTCGGCGCATACCTCATCGGCTGTTCCAACATGGCGCTGTATCTCTCCCGCTGGAAGGGCGTGAACCTTCGCGCCGGAGGATCGAAGAATCTTGGCGCTTCCAACGCCTTTGCGCTTATGGGCTGGAAGTCGGGGCTGCTCGTCGCCGCCCATGATATCGGCAAGGCTGTAC
>CAVEPP010000280.1:0-2875 GCA_963617605.1 Alloprevotella sp.
TTTCGAGCACGTCGAATGTGAGGGAACCGGCCTCGATCACATCGCCCTCGCGGACGAACACGGTGTCGTCCGGCGGGTCAAGCTCGAAATCCTCGTTGCCGAACATCCCGTTGCCGATGTCGGTCGTGAGATCGGCGTGGGACATGTAAACGGGTGCGCCGGTCGCGTCGTGGACCTCGTCGAGGCCCATGCAGTGATCGAAATGGCCGTGCGTGAGCAGGATGGCGCGCACATGGAAATGGCAGCGCTCGATATAGTCGAGAATGAGATTGGAGTCCGCGCCGGGGTCGATGACGGCGGCGTCGAGCGTCGTCTCGTCCGCGACGACGTAGCAGTTGGTCTGCAGGTATCCGACTTCGATGGCTTTGATAAGCATGGGAAACGCCTCCTTTTACAGCTCTCTGGTGTCCAGAAGAATGGTGATGGGGCCGTTGTTGACGGATTCGACGAGCATGTCCGCGCCGAACTCGCCGGTCTCCACATGGAATCCGGCCTCCCGGCAGAGCGCGATCACGCGCTCATAGAGCGGTATGGCGGTCTCGGGCCGCGCCGCAGCGGTGAAGCCGGGGCGGCGCGACCGCGCGTCCGCCCAGAGCGTGAACTGGCTCACGATGAGGATTTCCGCGCCCGCGTCCGCGGGACGGATGTTCATCTTTCCGTTTTCGTCGTCAAAGATGCGCAGCCCGCAGATGCGGTCGGCAATTTTGGCAGCTTCCTTTTCGGTGTCGTCCACATGGACGCCGAGCAGCACGAGAAACCCCTTGCCGATCTCGCCGAGCACCTCGCCGGTTTCGGCGCGCGTTACGCGGGCGCTGTTGACTCTCGTTACGACGGCTTTCATAAATCCTTCCTCCGTTTTTATCCGTTGCCGCGGTCAATCTCGCGCACGCCGCCGAGCGTGCGGATCCTCGCCATGATGAGCCGCAGCGAGGCGAGATCGGGGACTTCGGTGGTGACATAGACAAGCGCGTTCCCCTCGGGGAGCGAGCGGGCGTTGAGCGAGCGCACCTTGGCGTTGAGCGCGTTGAGCACGGCGGCGATGTCCAGAATGAGGCCGTTGCGGTCGCGCGCAAGGATGCGCAGCGTGGTGGGGTAAAGCCCCATCGTCTTATCGGCCCAGGTAACGTTCAGCCAGCGGCCTTCCTTCTCGCGCTTGCACAGGCTGTTGAGATAGTTCGGGCAGTCGGCGCGGTGGATGGAAACGCCCTGCCCGCGCGTGATGAACCCGACGATCGGATCACCCGGCACCGGCGTGCAGCAGCGGGAGAACTTGATGAGGCAGTTGTCCATGCCTTCCACGAGAACGCCCTGCACCGCCTTGGTCTGCTGCGTGCTGTGGCGCTCCACGGCCTCGTTGATCCGGTCAAGCTCGCTTTTGTGGCTTTGCGCCTGCGCGCGGGCGGCGCGGGCGATCTCGTCCTTGAAGCGGTTGACCGCGCGCGTGCAGGTAATACCGCCGTAGCCGATGGCGGCGTACATGTCGTCCAGGCTTGTGACGGAGAGCTTTTTAATGCAGGTCTGCAAAAGCTCGTCGTCCTCGAGATACGCCGTCGTGAGTCCCGCGCGGCGCAGCTCGCCTTCAAACATCTCCTTGCCGCGGACGATGTTCTCCTCGCGGCGCTCCTTTTTGAGCCATTGGCGGATCTTGGAGCGGGCGGCGTTGGATTTGCAGAGCGTCATCCAGTCGCGGCTCGGTCCCGGCGCGGATTTGGACGTGATGATATCGACGATATCGCCGTTTTGCAGCGTATAGTCAAACGGCACGATGCGCCCGTTGACCTTCGCACCGATCATCCGGTTGCCGACGGCGGAATGGATGCCGTAGGCAAAGTCGATCGGACACGCGCCGGCGGGAAGGTTCACCACGTCGCCCTGCGGCGTGAATACGAACACCTCGTCGTTGAACATGTCCATTTTGAGATCGTGGACGAAGTCCTGCGCGTCGGTGTCCTGCTGCGCTTCGAGCAGACGGCGGATCCAGGCGAATTTCTCCTCGTCTCCGGCGCGGACGCCCGCGCCGCCGGATTTGTATTTCCAGTGCGCGGCGATGCCGTATTCGCTGATGCGGTGCATCTCCCAGGTGCGGATCTGCACCTCGAACATGATGCCCTCCTCGCCGAGGACGGTCGTGTGCACGCTCTGGTAGCCGTTGGGCTTGGGCGTGGCGATGTAGTCCTTGAACCGGCCCGGTACGGGGCGGAACATGTCGTGGATGTGGCCGAGAACGTTGTAGCAGTCGGGGATATCGTCCACGATGACGCGGAACGCACAGAGATCAAAGATCTCGTCCAGACCGCGCTTCTGCGTATACATCTTGCGGTAAATGCTGTAGGTGTGCTTGATGCGGCTCTGCACCGTTGCGTGGATGCTGTACTCGGTGAGCCGGTCAGTGATCTTCTTCTCGACGTCGGACATGAACTTGTTGAGCACGTCTGCCTTGCTGTCGAGATACGTGATGATCTCGCGGTAGCCGTCCGGGTCGAGGTATTTGAGCGAGAGGTCTTCGAGCTCCCACTTCACCTTCTGCAGGCCGAGCCGGTGGGCGATGGGCGCATAGATCTCCATCGTTTCGAGCGACTTTTCGAGCTGCTTTTGCGCGACCATGTATTCCATCGTGCGCATGTTGTGCAGCCGGTCGGCGATCTTGATGAGGATGACGCGGATGTCCTTCGCCATGGCCATGAGCATTTTGCGGAGGTTTTCCATCTGCTCGTCCTCGCGGCTCGTGAACTGCACGCGGGTGAGCTTTGTGACGCCCTCGACGATATCGGCGACATCGGTGCCGAACTGCCGGGCGATGTCCTCGTGGGTGATGGCGGTATCCTCGATGCAGTCGTGCAGCAGCGCCGCCACGATGCTGTCCTCGTCCAGCCCC
>CAVEPP010000281.1:0-2866 GCA_963617605.1 Alloprevotella sp.
GAGAAAGGCGGCCTTGTCCATGTCCGCGTGGATCCAGACATATTTGCGCCGTGCCGCGGCATAGCGCGCGCAGAGCGCGCTCGAAAACCACTCGCCGTAGGAAATGGCGGCGTCGTAGTATTGCTTTTGCAGATAGCGGATGGCGCTGCGGCGGAACGGCTGCGCGCCGGTGAGCTTCCGCTCGAGCTTGAAGAGCGCCTTTTTCACGAACGCAGCCTTTTTTTCGTTTTCGGCCACGTTGATGACGTGTACCCAATCCGGAATCTCCGGGATGAGCGAGAGACTGCCCGGCAGATCGATCATATCAAAGATGAGAAGATCGACATCGAAGCGCGCGCTGTCCATCGTGCGCAGAAGATTCACGAGCGCCGTTTCCGCGCCGCCCTTGAAAAACTGGTTGATGATAAAAAGAACGCGCTTTTTCTGCTTCGCTGTGCTCATGAACGCATATACTCCCCGCACACGGCGTCCGCGTCGCCGAGCATGCGCATGTGGCCGTGCTCGAGCCAGAGCGCCTTTTTGCAGATCTTCTGCACCTGCTCGATCGAGTGGGAGACGAAAACGACCGTCGCGCCGGAGGCGATCATCTCCTGCATGCGCGCGAAGCTCTTCTCCTGGAATTTGTAGTCGCCGACGGCGAGGATCTCGTCGATGATGAGAATGTCCGGCACGTTCATCGTCGCAATGGCAAAGCCGAGCCGGGCCACCATGCCGGAGGAATAGTTCTTCACGGCGGTGTCCACAAAGTCCTGCAGCTCGGCAAATTCGATGATCTCGTCGAACCGTTCGGACATATATGCGCGGCTGTAGCCGAGGATCGCGCCGTTGAGATAGATGTTCTCGCGCGCGGAAAGGTTGGCGTCAAAGCCCGCGCCGAGCTCGATGAGGGGAGCGATGCTGCCGTAGGTCTCCACGGTGCCTTTGGTGGGCTTCAGAATCCCGGAGACGATCTTCAGAAGCGTGCTCTTGCCCGAGCCGTTCAGCCCGACGATGCCGAGAGAATCGCCCTTTTCCAGCGTGAACGATATGTCCCGCAGCGCCCAGAACTCCTGAAAATGCAGCTCCCGGCGCACGGCCTTGATGAAATATTCCTTGATGCTGTCGATCTTCTCCGAGCTGAGATTGAACATCATCGAAACATCGTTGACTTTGATAACGCTGCCCATGGCGCACCTCCGCTCAGACATACAGGACGAACTTGTCCTGCTTTTTATAAAATACGAAAAGCCCCAGCGCGAGCATCAAAAGCCCCAGACACAGGCAGAGAAGGTTTTCTGCCAGACTCGGGAACACGCCGTAGAGCACGATGGAGCGCATATAGCTCACAAGATGGTACATCGGGTTGAGCTGCATGATTTTCATCACGGCGTCCGGCAGGATCTCCACGGGGTAGAAGATGGGCGTGAAGTATGTCCACGCGAGGATGAACACGCTGTAGAAATGCGCAATATCGCGGAAAAACACCGTGACCGCCGAGAGCAGGATGCCGAGCCCGACGGAGAAGAGAAACGTATAGAAAATGGGGATCGGCAGCAGAAGGAGCGTCGCGTGGAACGGCGCGCCGGTAATGAGCATCACGATGAACATCGCAATGAGCGAAAACCCGAGATTCACGAGTCCCGAAAGGACATTGGAGAGCGGGAAAAGGTATTTTGGGATATAGACCTTTTTGATGAGAGAGGCGTTGGATATGATCGAGTTGAGAGCGTTCGTCGTCGATTCCGAATTGAACGCAAAGATGAGCGAGCCCGAAAGATAATAGATCGGGAAATTCGGGATGTTCTGCTTGAAGAGCGTGGAGAAGACGATCGTGATGACGACCATCATCAGCAGCGGGTTGAGCACCGTCCACACGAGCCCCAGCGCGGAATGGCGGTAGCGCACCTTGATATCGCGCACCACAAGCTCGCGCAGCAGCGGCGTGAACCGGCGGAAGCCCTCCATTTTTTCTTTTACGTAGCTTTTGTTGAATGCCATGATCCGGTATTCCTCACTTTTTCGTATCGCGGCTCTGCAGTTTCCATTGCAGCCGCTTTACCGGGCGCATCAAGCCGCGCGGAACGCACGCCATGATGAGCGGTTTGACAAGATAGATGTAATCCGAAGCCGGGGAGCCCATCGCGCGCAGCCCGCGCGCACGGACGCGGACCTCATACAGGCGGGTCCTGGCGTTGTGACGGAGATAGGCCTCCTGCGGTTCATAGACCGAGTAGAGAACTTCCTGTAAATTCTCCCCGATCTCGCCCTTGGCCGCGAGCCGCATCACGAGATCGTAGTCCTCCGTGCGGCGCGTCTCGGGCGAGGTGCTGTAGCCGTTCACGCTCTCAAGCACCGCGCGGCGGAAGATCATCGTCGGGTGGAAGAAGGGGTTCTTCTGCGCGATGATGTGCTTTGTGATCTTCTGCGGATACTGCCGCGTGCTCCATACGCCGGTATCGTCGAAAACGCGCACGCCGCACGCGGCGTAAGGCGCGCCGGACGAGAGCAGAAAGTCCATCGTCCGCTCGATCCGCTCGGGATCGGAAATATCGTCGGCGTCCTGCCGGGCGATATATTCGCCCCGCGCGCGCGAAAGACACGCGTTGAGCGAAGCGCCGAGCCCGAGATTGGTCTCATTTTGAAAGATCGTGACGCGCGCATCCTGCGCGGCGATGCGCTGCATGATGCGCCACGTACCGTCCGCGGAGGCATCGTCGCAGAGGATGAGCTCCAGATCGCGGTACGTCTGCGCCAGAACGGACGCCGCCGCCTTTTCGAGCGTGGAAGCGCCGTTATATACGCTCATCAGTACGGAAACGAGTCCGGCATCGCAGCCTGGCATTTTTTCCCCTCCCCGGGATAGTATAGCAGCCATGAGCAAAACTCC
>CAVEPP010000282.1:0-2858 GCA_963617605.1 Alloprevotella sp.
GCGATAGCCCTTATAACCGCCGTAGCCGCAGCCGCCCAGCGCCAGCACTCCCACGGGGATCAGCAGCCACAGCCGATTAAAGCCATTGCCGTCTTTTGCTGTCTCATTGCCGACGCTGGAAAAGACAGCGGTGTAAACCACAGTATCACAGCTTGTACGGGTAACATTGCCCCTATACTCCACCGTCACGGTGTAGCCGGTAGCGGTCTTGTAGCTGGCCGTGCCGGTATAGCTTGCAGATGCCGTATAGCGCAAAGGCACCTCGTAGCCGTCCATCGGATCGACCGCGGCCTCCTGCCATTTCACGTCGGCAAGCGTCAGCGTGCGCCCGTTTTCCTCAATGCTTTTGGGAATGAGCGAAACGTCGGCGTCCGATAGATTGGGATAGCTGCGCTCCGCCGTCACCGTGCGGCTTCGCGTTTTGTAGCCGCTGGCTTCGACCTGAATGGTGGTGTAGTCCGCTGTCAGCGTGCCGGTATAGCCGTCCTCCGTGGTGATCTCCACGCCCGGCTCGATCCTCTTGATGATCTCCGCCATGTCCTTTGTGTCGCTTTCCAGCGTAACGATCTCGATATGCTCCCGCGTGTCCGTTTCCGTCCGGTCGTTTTTCAGCAGGTCGAGGAGCGTATAGGTGCGGCCCTCGCGCTCAAAATCCGCGGTGGGAATACCGGCGGGATCGTCCTTTGCGGTGAGATAGTAGACCTTTTCCAGCCGGTACACGCCGCCGCTTTCGCTGCTGCGGACCTCAGCGGGATAGGCGGCGGACAGCTCGGCGGCCGCCTCGGACGCCATCGCGGGGACAACGCAAAGGGAGAGAATGAGAAAGAGGGCAAGGGATGCTCGAAAATGTGTTCTCATGTGGGGTTATCCTCCTGATCTTATCATAAAAAATGCGTCCCACGGTGGGACGCAAAGGGAACGGGAAAATGCTCTGTTCCATACTGGGAAAAGCCGTCGCAAGACGGCTTTTGAGCGTGTGTTCCCCTTGACCGCCGAAAACGGCGGCGGGCCGCGCACGTCAAGATCCGGCCAGTCCTCAGACTGGCCGGCTCGCGGAAAATGCGTGAGCATTTTCCGGCCTTGACGAAAGCGGAACGGCGGCGTACCCTCCGGCAAGGGAAACACACGGCCTCCGCTATCTCGTGTAGGACGGACGGGCGCGGCGCTGCTCCTGCTGGCGCGGCTCGATCTCGCGCGCGATGCCGTCCCCGATGCGCTTGGCGCTTTGGCGCAGTTCCTCCAAATAATTGCCGCGCGTGGCGGGAGCGCAGCCGTCAAAGCTGCGGCCCAGTTCAGTAGCGTCCGGCAGCGGGCATTGAACGCCGAAGCGCCGGCAGATCATATAGCCGATGCTCTCGGCGTCGATCCGGTAGGCGTCCCGGCTGTAATTCCCGTTGCGTCCCTGATCGTGCATCCGCGCGTGGACGCTCTCGGTGGCGAGGGCGGCAAAAACGTCGTGCGCTGGACGCTCGGTGTTGACAAGGATCGTCATGCTGCCGGGATCGTAATAGGCGCTGCTTTCAAGCGTGTTGTCCTCGCGGATCGCCGCCCGTGCGCCCTGCATGAGCGGTTCAAGCGCCGCGATCAGCTTTGGGCTGTTTTCGGGGATAAGCGTTTGGCCTGCCAGCGGCTTTCCAGTGGTCTGGCTGATGTCGTAGTAATCGCCCATGAAGTAGCCGTTCGCCGTTTTGCTGCGCGGCGGCACAAAGACCTTCGCGCCGCTTTGCATGGCGTCGTCGCGCACATAGCGTCCGACGCTGTGCCAGTAATCGACGCTCCCGATCCGGCTCGCGTTGGGGAGCTGGATCAGCGTGAGCGCGACGTTGCCCGCGCTGCACCGGATGTTGTCCGCCTGCAAGGTGAGATAGTTTTGGTATAGCTCCGGCTCCGAGGTAACGGCTTCAAACGCGGCGTCGCGCATTTGGGACAGGTTCTCCCGTTCGGCCTGCCGTTCCTCCCGCCTCTGCTCGCTCTGCGAGGTCGTCTTTTTGATCAGTTCGCTGATGCTTGTCATGTTCTGTTCCTCTCCTTTTGATCTTATCGGATATGTTCCTTTGCTTTTGGACGCTTTGCATTGACTTCCTCGGACAGCCGGCGCATGGCCTCCATCCTTTCGAGAACGGAGGGCTTGGCGTCAGTAGTCCTCTCCTGCGAAGCTGTCGAGATACTCCCTCGCCCGTTCAAGGCTTTCTCTTGCCGAGCGAGGGGTTCGGCTTTTTTTGCCTCGTCCGCCTCCTTCTGCGGCGCGGGATAGCCCAGCTCCTCCATGATGCGGTTGAGGTTCGCGGCGTAAGTCTCGGTCGATATAATGGTGATAAGCCCGCTCTCGTCCCCGCGCCTGCGGACGGGCAGATAGAGCACACCGTACTCCTTTTTCGCCATCTTCTTGAAGCGCGGAAAATCCTCCGCGCGGATCTGAATGACGGCGGGCGGGTTCGGATCGCGCGCCAGCCGCGCGGCGCTCGCCTGCCCGATCACCTTGTAGTCCTGCCGGGACAGGGCAAGCAGCAGCGCCGCGACATTCTTGATGCCGCTGCCGGTCAGCTTGACCGCCGTTTCCGCTGCCTGCAAGCTCTCCTTGACCACCAGATCGGCGGCCTCTGCGCTGACATCCATAAAAATCACTTTCCTTTCCGGCGCATATCAGCGCCCAAATTGTTTTTGCCGGTTCTGCTTTTTTGCTCGCCGCGTTTCCATCTCCTGCCTGTCCTTTGCCTGCCGCACCTGCTCTTGAAGCCTCGGCGCGTCCGCCTCCACGCCGCGGCACAGGTTCAGCCGCCGCCGCGTCCGCCGCAGCGCGTCGTTGACGGAAGAAAGCTCCCGCGTCACGTCCACGCCGCGCCGTTTCCATTCGTACA
>CAVEPP010000283.1:0-2842 GCA_963617605.1 Alloprevotella sp.
CTCCCTCTGACGAGGGAGGTGGCAAAAGCGCAGCTTTTGACGGAGGGAGAGACGTTCTGTACAAGGCAGGAACCCCTCCGTCGCGTCCTTTCAGCAGTTGGACACCACGCAGTACATGGTCATTTCCTCATCGCCGTCGTTGAAGACAGAGTGGGCGTGGCCTTTCGGGCAGTAATGTGTGACGCCGGGCTCGAGCGGAAGCACTTCCCCGTCGTACAGCACCTTGGCGTGGCCGGAGAGGATGTAGCACACCTCGCTGCTCGTTTCGTGCGTGTGCATGCCGATGGAGCAGCCGGGCTGCACGCGGACGAGCATGATCTTCCCATCGTCGTGGATGTAGCCGCGGCGGTAAATGGTGCCTTCGCCGCCGAGCATGTGTTCCGCCGGGGTCTCTTCAAGCTGGTCAAGATGGATGAGCATTGCGGTTCCTCCTACTATTATAATAATGTGTGCTTATCTTTCGATGGGCTCGCCGTCCAGCTCGGCGGCGGTCAGTTTTTCGCCGCGGTAAACGAGCTTGAGCGAGAAAAACGGCGCGTCCTCCGCGAGCAGGCGGAGGAAGATCTTATCGCCCGCCCAGAGCTTTTTTGTGAGCAGTTCGTCCTTGCCGATCCAGGCGAGTTCGCCCTCGTCGCAAGGCTTCTGCTCGCCCGTCCATGCGTCCGCGGTAAACAGGTGCATATATTCGCACGGCCACACGTCCGAGACGAACGTCACAAGGCCGCGGTACCGCCAGCGCGTGAGCGTGAGCCCCGTTTCCTCGCGCACCTCGCGGCGGAGGCAGTCCTCCGGGCTCTCCCCCGGCTCAAACTTGCCGCCGACGCCGATCCATTTGTCGTGGTTCTCGTCGTTTTTCTTTTTCGTGCGGTGGAGCATCAGATACTCGCCGCCGCGCTCCATATAGCAGAGCGTTGTGAGCTTGGTTTCCATTTACAGCACTTCCTCGGGAAACTCCGTCCACGGGTACGCCGCGGGCGGCTTTTTTTCAAATGTCAGCACTTCGCCGGTGAGCGGGTGCGGAAAGGCGAGAGCGCAGGAAAAAAGCGCGATATTCCCTTCCCCGCTGCCGCCGTATTTCCCGTCGCCCCAGAGCGGCGCGCCGCGCGCGGCGAGCTGACAGCGGATCTGGTGTGCGCGGCCCGTATACAGCCGGACGCGGCAGAGCGAGAGCCCGGCGCGAGCAGCGAGCACTTTGTAGGCAAGGCGCGCTTCGCGCACGTCCTTCCCCGGCGCTTCGGCGACGAACGTCTTTCTAAGCATCCGGTCGCGCCGCAGCAGGTCGCGCAGCTCGCCGCTTCGTTCCGGCAGCGCGCCGCAGACGACGGCAAGGTACTCCTTGCGCACGTCGCCGCGCTCGATCGCGCGGCCAAGGTCGGCGGCGGCGTGGCGCGTGCGGGCGTAGACCATGACGCCGGAAATGGCGGCGTCCAGCCGGTGCACGGTATAGACGGGGGCGGTCTCGTCCCCAAGCGCGGCGCGCAGAAGGGACGGCATGCCGCCCGGCTCGTCCGTAGAGAGGACGCCCGCGGGCTTCACGCATACGATGATCTTGTTGTCCAGATACAATATTTCCACAGTGATCTCCTTTTGATTACCAGATATAGTACCACATACGGGGTGGCGGGGCAAGGTGTTTTGTGGTATACTTGATTGGTAAATACAAGGAGGGGACCGGCATGACGGAGATATATCCTGCGTATTACGAAGCGTTTCGCTGCACGGCGGGCGCGTGCCGCCACAACTGCTGTATCGGCTGGGAGATCGACATTGACGAGAAAAGCGCGGCGCGGTACGCCGCGCTGCCCGGGGCGTTCGGTGAGCGCCTTCGCGCGGCCGTTGAGCCGGGCAAGCCGCCGCACTTCCGGCTGGATAAGGCGGGCCAGTGCGCCATGCTCCGGGACGATAATCTCTGCGAATTGCAGCGCACGCTCGGCGAAAGCGCGCTCTGCCATATCTGCCGCGACCATCCGCGCTACCGCGTTTTTCTGCCCGGACGGACGGAGATCGGGCTGGGGCTCTGCTGCGAGGAGGCGGCGCGGCTGCTGCTTGCGCAGACGGAGAGGGTGACGCTTCGCGGCGCGGTATCCAAAGCGCCGCCGCGCGCGACTGTGGAGCTGCTGCTCTTCCGGCAGCGGCTGCTGGATACGGCGCAGGACCGGGATCTGCCCATCGGCGGGCGGATGCAGAAGATTCTCGCGCTCTCCGGCGCTTCCCTGCCCCGGCGGACGGCGCGCGCGTGGGCAGCGTTTTTCGCTTCTCTCGAACCGCTGGAGCCGGGATGGGCGGATGCGCTTGCAAAGCTGGCGCGGCCGGTCGATTTTGCCGGATTTCACGCCGTTTCTACCGCGTGGGAGACGGAGTATGAGCAGCTTCTCGTCTATTTCCTGCTGCGGAACCTGCTCGCGGACGAGGGGCACGAACTGCCGCCGCGCGCGGCGTTCGCCGTTTTGAGCACGGCGATGCTCTACGCGCTCGGTGCGGCGGTGTGGACGGAAAAGGGCGCTGTCAGCTTTGCCGAGCGCGTGGAGCTTGCGCGGCTGTGGTCGGCGAATGTGGAGTATTCCGAGGAAAATATGCGGGCGGTTCTCGGTGAGTTTACGTAATTTTATTTACATAATATAGTTTTCATAACGTCAAGGAGGGGGCTTCGTTGGATATCTGGGAAAAGCTGTACGAGGCGGCGGTGAAGGAGTATCATCCGGAGGATGTTTCGCCGTTCGTGTATGCGCACCACGTTGTGTGCGCGCTGGAGGCGGACAACGGCAAAATTTACACGGGGTTTTGCATAGAATCGTGCAGCGGTGTGATGAATCTCTGCGCCGAGCGCGTTGCGCTGCTCAAC
>CAVEPP010000284.1:0-1068 GCA_963617605.1 Alloprevotella sp.
TTGTCCAGCAGCTGCATCATAAGATCGCGCCGTTCGGTGAGCTGGCTGCGGATGTTCCGCACGCCTTTTTCATAAAGGCCAGTGCGCAGCAACTCCTCGGCAACCTGCTGCGTCAACACGCTCACGCCGTAGTCCATCTGCATTTTCACGTCCGCAAGGCGCTGCACGACCGCCTCAGGCCCCACAAGCCAGCCAAGGCGCAGCCCTGGCGCAAAGCACTTCGACAGCGAACTGATATACACAACATTGCCGTACTCATCGAGTGATTTGATCGGCGGGGGCGGCGGCGCATCAAGCCACAGGTCGCGAAACACGTCGTCCTCAATGACAGGAAGATGCATCTCGTTACAGTATTGCAGGAGCTTTTTGCGGCGCGGTCTCGGCATAACGATGCCCGTGGGATTCTGGAAGGTCGGAATGGTGTAGAGCAGGGCATGGTTGGAATCGTTCTGCGTCTCACGCGACATCCAGGGAAGCAGTCCGTCTTCATCCATCGGCATACTGCAAAGGCGCGCGCCGACGGACTGAAAGATGTTCAGCGAACTCAAATAGGAAGGCGTTTCCACATAGACCTTAGACCCCGGCTGCACAATGCCCGTGGAAATAAGCTGCAGCGCCTGCAATGCGCCCGAAACGATCAAAATGCAGGAAATCGGCACATCAATGCCGATCTTTTGCAGCTGGCGGCGCAGCGCTTCACGCAGACTTGGCAGTCCCAGCGGATCCGGATAGTTCATAAAAAGATCCCTATCCCCGACTGAGAGGTTTGCAAGCACCTGCTTAGCGATACCGGTCTGCATCAGGTCCGGTGACAGCTCGCCCGTGCTCATGCGGATAATGCCTTCTTCAAATTCAAGATGGTTGACCATCTGCACAGTCGGTACATTCGGGCGGAAGCTGCCGCCGCGGATATAGCTCTGCCAGTCAGGCGCTTTATCCTGCATGAGCAGTGACCAGCTGCCGCTGGCAATACGCGTTCCGCCGCCGTAGCTGCTCTCGATAAGTCCAAGGGACGCAAGCTCGTCCATCGCCTCAACAATGGTGCTGCGGTTCACGCCGAAAATCTCC
>CAVEPP010000284.1:1078-2830 GCA_963617605.1 Alloprevotella sp.
CAGTTGATCGTCACCATCTTCTGCTTCTGTCCCTGCACTCCCGTTCACTTCCCTTTAACACATCTATTATTCATATATATCATACTCGTTTCCCACCTCCAAGTCAATAAAAGGCTTGCTGTGTCTCCCCAAATAGCAACTACCGCAAATAAGCCCTTTTTGCTTACCTGCGGTAGTTGTTTTTCTGCCTGTATCGCTATCTTGTGAAAACGTCAGCCCACACGGGAAGGATTCATCTGCTACTCTCTTCTCATCTCACCAATCTTTGAGAGAAAAGCGGACGCATTCAGTCGGTTTTAGCTGCACCGGCCGCCGTCAACGACGAAGCTGCCGCCGGTAGCGTAGTAGCTCATGTCGCTTGCAAGGAAGAGAAATGTGTAGGCGATCTGCTCCGCCGTGCCGATGCGCTGAAGCGGGCGATAGTCCCCGCAGGAGGCGATAAATGCGTCGAACGCAGCCTGCTCTTCCGGCGTCTGCGGGTCGCCGGTCGTGATCTTGCCGGTCTGCAGCCCCTCGGAGATCAGCATGGGCGTGAGAATATCACCGGGACAGACACAGTTGACGCGGATATTGTACTTGCCGAAATCTACGGCCATACCGCGCGTAAGTGCCGCCACGCCGCCCTTGACAGCGTTGTACGGAGCTGCGTCCGGCACGCCCTTGATGGCCGCACCGGAGGCAGTGTTAACGATCACACCGCCGCTCTCTTGGATCATGATGGGCACAACATGCTTGGAAAAGAGGAACGTGCCTTTGAGGCCGATGTCCATGCAGCGATCCCATTCCTCCACAGTGGTGTCGAGCACGGTCTTGCGCACAATAATGCCCGCGTTGTTGACGAGGATATCAATATGACCGAAAGACTGCATCACCGCTTCGACAGTCTTCTTCACGTCCTCCTCACTCGTTACATCGCACTTGAACGCCTGCGCTTTAGCGCCGAGCCCGCAGATCTTATCTGCCTCTTCGGCACACTTATCGCTCACATCGACCATCGCGACCGCTGCGCCATACTTTGCATAAAGCTGGGCAATGGCAAGACCAATCCCCTGCCCTGCGCCGGTAATGATCGCCACTTTCCCTTCAAGAGAGATAAACTTGTCCTGGATCATCATGGAAATTACCTCCTTAATTTTCTGTATCATTATTTCTAATGTAGACTTCTTTTCCGCCGAGGACCGTGCGCTCAACTCGCGCCTGCAGAAGCTCCGGTGCAGGAATGGTGAAGATATCGCGGTCGAACACAACAAAGTCGGCGAGCTTTCCGACCTCGATGGTACCCTTGAGATTTTCCTCAAATGAGGCATAGGCGGGATTTTTTGTATAAAGGCTCACCGCCTCATAGCGTGTCAGGCGTTCCTGCGGCTGCCAGCCCTCAGGAAGATAGCCATCGTAGCCGCTACGGGTCTCCACGGCATAAACGCCAACAAGAGGGTTCAGATTTTCGCACGGCAGGTCAGACGAACCGCAGAGCCGCTGGCCGAGCCCCATGAGCGTTTTCCACGCAAACAGATACGGCGCGCGATCACCCACACGCTCGTCGCTCCAATGGATGTTGGTCGACACATAGCCAGGCTGCATATCAATAATCATAGGCATCTCGCGCAGAAGCGCAATGATGTTGTCATTGATGAGTGAGCAATGTGTCAAGCGGAAGCGGACCTCGTCCCAGGGGCGTGGATTTGCATCGTGCGCACGTTTGAGTGCAAGCAGTGTCATCTCGCAGGCCTTATCACCGCTAGCGTGCACAGC
>CAVEPP010000285.1:0-2825 GCA_963617605.1 Alloprevotella sp.
AACGCGGGTCAGCAGCCAGCAGAGCGGGTCGCCGGTGTCGCGGAACACGTCCCAAAAAATCTTCGTATCCATACGCCAAGTTTTCCCCGGCGCCGGGCGGTTATGACCGGGAATTTCCGGATACGGCGGCAGTTTTTAGGTGTCGGTATAGCCGAAGTTGCGCAGCAGCGAATTGGAATCGCGCCACTTTTCCTTGACCTTCACCCACGTCTGCAAAAAGACCTTCGTGCCCATAAATTCCTCAATGTCCTTGCGGGCGTCCTCGCCGATCTTTTTGAGCATCGCGCCGTGCTTGCCGATGATGATCCCCTTGTGGCTCGCCTTTTCGCAGTAGATCGTCGCTTCGAGATCAATGATGCCGTCGTCCCGCTCGGAAAAGCGCGTGATCTCCACCGCCGTGCCGTGCGGCACCTCGCGTTCAAGATTGAGCAGCAGCTTTTCGCGGATCAGCTCGGCACAGACCTGCTTTTCGGGCTGGTCGGTCGTTACGCCCTCCGGGAAGAGCGCCGGAGACTCCACGGCGAATTTGTCCAGTTCCTTGAGAAGGTCCTCCACACCGTCGCCGGTCTTAGCGGAGATAGGGACGATGGCATTGAAGGAATATGCCTCGCTGTAGAGCGCGATAACGGCAAGGAGCTTTTCCGGCTCGACGGTATCGAGCTTGTTGATGGCGAGCACCGCCGGGCAGTTTGCCGCCTTGATGCTTGCGATCAGCTCGCGCTCCTGCGGCCCGAGAGAGGCGACCGGCTCCACGACGAGCACCACGGCATCCACATCCGCGACGCTCTGGCGCACGACGTTGACCATATAGTCGCCGAGACGGGTGCGCGGCTTATGGAAGCCGGGGGTATCAAGAAATACGAACTGCGTCTCGCCGCGCTGGCACACGGCGGTGATGCGGTTTCGCGTCGTCTGCGGTTTGTTGGATACGATGGCGATCTTCTCTCCGGCAAGAGCGTTCGTCAGGGTAGATTTGCCGACGTTGGGACGTCCGCAGATGGTGATCATGGCAGTTTTAGAAATCATAGCCGAGCTCCTTCATAATGGCTTTTTCTCTCGCGCGCATTTTCGCTTTTTCCTCGCCCTCGTCGAGATGGTCGTAGCCGAGCAGGTGCAGCACGGAGTGCACCGTGAGATACTGTGTCTCGTGCTCGTATCCGCCGCCGTACTCCTCGCCCTGCGCTTCGGCGCGCTCGAGCGAGAGGACCATGTCGCCGAGATAGCGGCGGTTTGTGTCGTAGTCCATTTCATCGATCGGGAATGAGAGCACATCCGTCGGTCGGTCAACGCCGCGCTGCTCGCGGTTGATGGCGTGGATGCCCTCGTCGTTCGTGAGCGTAACGCCGATCTCACACGGCTCGTCCACGCCCTCGGCACGCAGCGCCGCTGCGGCAGCCTTTTTTACGAGCGCGGCCGTTTCCGGATGGCCGAGATTTCGTTTTTCCCGGTAAATGTAAAACTTATGCTGCATCGTTATTTCCTCTTATTGCTATTGTATCCGCTATTCTCGCGGCGCTGCGGCGCGGCGCTCTTTTTCTCCCGCTCCGCGGCGGCAGCGGCGGCCTTTTCGTGCTTTTCGTAGGCGGCGATGATCTGCTGCACGAGCGCGTGGCGCACAACGTCCGCGCCGGTGAAGCGGCAGATGGCGATATCGTCCACGCCGTCGAGAACCTTCATGGCCTCCTTGAGGCCGGACGCCTTGTCCGCCGGGAGATCGATCTGCGTCACGTCGCCGGTGATGACCATTTTGCTGTTGAAGCCGAGGCGCGTGAGGAACATTTTCATCTGCTCGCGGGAGGTGTTCTGCGCCTCGTCGAGAATGATGAAGCTGTCGTCGAGCGTGCGGCCGCGCATGTATGCGAGCGGCGCTACTTCGATATTGCCCTTTTCGAGATACGTATTATAGGTCTCCGGCCCGAGCATATCGAAGAGCGCATCGTACAGCGGGCGCAGGTATGGATCCACTTTGCTCTGCAGATCGCCGGGCAGGAAGCCGAGCCGCTCACCCGCCTCGACCGCCGGGCGCGTGAGGATGATGCGGTTGACGCTCTTCTCGCGGAATGCCGCCACCGCCGCGGCTACGGCGAGATATGTTTTGCCCGTACCGGCGGGGCCAATGCCGAGCGTCACAGTATTCTCCCGGATGGCCTGCACATACGCCTTCTGGCCGAGCGTTTTCGGCTTGACGGGGCGGCCCTTTGCCGTGATGCAGACAACGCCGCTGTCGAGCTCGCGGATCTGATCCTCCTGTCCGGAGCGGATCATGCCGATCACATAGCGCACGCGCTGTTCGTCCACGGTCTCGCCGCGCGCGGCGAGCATCAGCAGGTTCTGCACCGCCTTTTCCGCGGATACCACATCCTCCGGCTCGCCGGAGATCTTCAGCTCGGCG
Source organism: Alloprevotella sp. (assembly GCA_963617605.1). GTDB lineage: Bacteria > Bacillota > Clostridia > Oscillospirales > Oscillospiraceae > Apopatocola. The sequence continues at coordinate 2,393 of CAVEPP010000285.1, forward strand.
TCCCGGTCCGTGACGCGGACGTTCCACTCCTTTTCAATGATGTGCAGATTCTGGTCGAACGAGCCGAAAACATTGAGAATGTCCTCGACGCGCTCGGCGGAAATGATTCGTTCCATGGATTCTCCTGTATTCTTCATCCGGTCATGGCCGGAGAGTTTCTTCGTCAATGCGCTCCTCGCACTCGCACCGCAGCGTGAGCGAGAGCATGCCGTTTTCTTCCGATTCGGTAAAGTACTCTGAAATCACTTTGCCTGTCTCGCCGATCCTTTTCTGTAGCGCGGCGCGCAGCTCCTCTTCGAGCGCAGCGCGCACCGCCGCGCGGGAAAGCGGCTGCTCAGCAAGAGCATACGGACGCACGGTATCAAATGCAACAGCAACGGGCAGGGAAAACACGTCTTTTATACCCAGCTGCCATATCTTTGTAATTTTATCA
>CAVEPP010000286.1:0-2824 GCA_963617605.1 Alloprevotella sp.
GCTATGGATTCTCTTTACATGGATTTTACGGTCTTTACCGGCAGTGTGACGGTGAAGCGGCTTCCCTCACCGGGACGGCTCTCCGCGGCGATCGTCCCGCCGTGCAGCTCCACGATGCGCTTGCAGAGCGTGAGACCCAGTCCGCACCCGTCGGCGCGGCGGTCGGTGTCGCCCTGATAGAACTGCTCAAAGATGCGCGAGAGCGTTTCCGCGTCCATGCCGCAGCCGGTGTCCCACACCGTAACGGTGACGGTATCCGCTGCGGCGGCGAGATAGACGCCGATGCGCCCGCCGGAGGGCGTGAACTTCACGGCGTTTTCCAGCAGATTCACCCACACCTGATAGAGAAGCTCGCTGTCGCCGACGTAGTCGAGATCCGGGATATCGGCGGAGACGGAGAGCCCGGCCTCCGTCCAGCGCGGCTCAAGCTGCAAAACGGCGCGCCGGAGCTGCTCGCCGAGCGGGAAGATCTCCGCCTTTCGCTGGATCTCCCGGTGGTCGATGCGCGAGAGGCGCAGCATGTCGTCAATGAGCCCGACGAGCCGGTCGGATTCCTGCGCGATGTACTGGCTGTACTCATGCTCCTCGGCCTCGGAAAGCCCGCCCTCGGCGAGAAGCTGGGCGTAGCCGTTGAGAATGGAAAGCGGCGTTTTGAGCTGGTGGGATACGCTCGAAATGAAGTCCTTGCGAAGATATTCGTTCGTGCGGAGCTCCGCCGTCATAAGATTGAAGTTGCGCTCGAGTTCGCCGAACTCCTCCACGCGGTCACGCTCCGGCACGGTGACGTCGTAATTGCCCCCGGCAATCTCGCGCGCGGCGCGGGAGAGCTCGCGGATAGGGTTCGTTGTCGAGCGGGACGTGACCGTGATGAGCACTGCCACTGCCGCCACCGCGACGAGCAGCAGCAGTATGTCCTTGGCGGCGTAGCCGAAAACGAGATAGCGCATGTTGTCGCGCTGGAAGAGGATGCCGTTTCGCACGAGCGCGCCGATCGTGAGCGAGAAAAGCGACGTGACGATCACGAGGATCAGCAGCAGAATCGTCAGCCGCGAGCGGACGCGCCTCATCGGATCACCGCCCGGTAACCGAGACCGCGGACGGTCTGGATCTCAAAGTCCGGCACGTCGGCGAGCTTTTCGCGCAGACGGCGGATGTGTGTGTCCACGGTGCGCGGGTCCGACTCGCTGTCATAGCCCCAGAGCTCATCCATGAGCATCTGGCGCGTGAAGATCTTCGTGGGCGCGGCGAGCAGTGTCTGCAGCAGCGCAAACTCCCGCGGGCGCAGCTCGTAGGAATACCCCTCGCCGGTGACGAGAAGCGTGTCGGCGTGCAGCGTGCACCCGCCCACGGCGATCTCGCCGGAGTGCTGGATACCGCAGCGGCGCAGCAGCGCCTCCACACGCAGCAGCAGCTCTTCAAAATTCACGGGCTTTGTGAGATAGTCGTCCGCCCCGGCGTGGAAGCCGGTGCGCATATCGTCAAAGGAGTCTTTTACCGTTACCATCAGCACCGGCGTTGTGTCGCCCGCTTCGCGCAGCTCGCGGATGAGCCCGTAGCCATCGAGTCGGGGCATCATCACGTCGGTGATGATGAGATGCACGCGGCTGTGCTCGAGAAGATCGAGCGCCGCCTGGCCGTCGGCAGCCTCCGATACCTCGTATCCGGCGCGGCGGAGGTGGATGCCGATCAGCCGCCGCAGCCCGGCGTTGTCTTCAACGACGAGAATGTTCGTCATGCTTTGCCCTGCCTTTCGGGGATAAGTTTATACTACTAATTATAATAAAGCACGGGAAAAACGCTGTCAAGCGGAGCACCGCGGCGTTATACCCTGCCGATGCAGGCGACGGTGTCTGCCGGTACGGTGAGCTGCCCGTTCTTGGAAAACGCATCGAAGATGGCGCAGACCTCTGTGAGATACGCTGCATATCCGGCGTCCGTCTCCTTCGGAGAATACGAGGAGGAGAGCACCCGGTCAAGAAAGCTCTGCTGATCATAGCGCTGCGCGTTATCGGTGCGGAATACGGTGCAGTCTCCGCCGAAGAACGCGGCGCATTTTTCTTCCGTCATGCCGTGGGAAAAGCCGCGGAAATCGGGGGCGTACCGGCGCTGGAGCTCCGCAAGCGCGCGGGTGCAGGGGGCGTTCCCGTCGCGGAAATTGTAGACAAGCATAACGTATCCGCCCGGCCTTGCGATGCGGCGACATTCCCGCCGGAACGCCTCGGGCTCGAACCAGTGGAACGCCTGCGCCGCTGCCAGATGGTCAACGCTCTGGGCGGGCAGGTTTGTGGCGTCCGCCGTGCCGTTCACGGAAACGAAGCTCTCGTATCCGGAGAGCGCCTCTTCCGCTCGCCGGCGCATATCGCTGTTCGGCTCCACGGCGAAAACCTTGTAGCCGCGGCGCAGGAGCTGCCCGGCAAAGATCCCCGTGCCGGAGCCGACGTCCGCAAATGTGCTTCCGGCGGCGATGCAGAGCGTATGCTCCATATAGTCAAAAAGCCCTTCGGCGTATTTGGGACGGCCCCGGGCGTATACATCGCCCCTGCCGTCAAAGCGTGAAGTGTTGTCCATGATATATTGTCCCCCACATGCTTTGCTGTCGCAGTGATTCTATCACATGCACTCCATAAAGAAAATAAAAGTTCATAAAACATTAATATTGAATATAATGGGGATTGTGTTCAATTACAAATGTTTTGATGGAAATTTCGCAAGAAACCGCCTATTTCATGTTTCTCTTTTTCTTCTTCTCTTTCTCCTCTTTTTTACAAACAGCCATGAGCAAAACTCCAAAAGAATAGTAATTGCAATGGTTCCCGGCCATGGC
>CAVEPP010000287.1:0-2816 GCA_963617605.1 Alloprevotella sp.
TTGCATATGAATAAAACGCTTACAGAAGGTATTTCAGGATCTGCACGGCGTTGCTCGCCGCGCCCTTGCGGATCTGATCGCCGCAGCACCAGAGCGTGAGAGCGTTTTCCTGTGTGAGATCCTCGCGTACGCGGCCGACCCACACGAGGTCCTGCCCGCTCGTGTCGAGCGGGGTGGGGTAGCACCGGCCCTCGTAGTCCTCGATCAGACGGCAGCCGGGGAAGGCGCGGATGGCGTCGTTCGCCTCGGCGACGGTGATCTTCTCCTTCGTCCGCACCGTGACGGCGATGGAGTGCGAGCGCATGACCGGCACGCGCACGCAGGTGCATGTGACGCGTAGCTCGGGGAGATGCAGGATCTTGCGCCCCTCGTTCTGCATTTTCATCTCCTCATCGGTGTAGAGATTATCGAGCATGCTGCCGATGAACGGGATAACGTTGAGCGCGATCTGCGTGGGGAATACCTTCGCCTCGCACGTTTCGCCGCGGGCGAGCGCGTCCATCTGGTGTTCGAGCTCTTCAAGCCCGCCCTGCCCCGCGCCGGACACGGCCTGATACGTGCATGCGACCATGCTCTCGATCGGCGAGAGGCGGTTGAGCGCGCCGACGGCCATGGCGGTGATGATTGTGGAGCAGTTGGGATTGGCGATGATGCCGGAATTTTGCTTCGCGTCCTCGCCGTTGATCTCCGGCACAACGAGCGGGATGGCCGGATCCATGCGGAAGGCGGAGCTGTTGTCGATGTACACCGCGCCGCTCTTCACGATGGCCGGGGCAAACGTGCGGGACATGCCGCTCTTCACCGCGCCGAGGACAAAGTCCATGCCCTCGAACGAGGCGTCCGTCGCCTCTTCTACGGTAAGCTCCTCCCCGCGGAAGGAAATTTTGCTCCCGGCGCTGCGCGCGCTCGAGAGGAGCTTGAGACGTGAAACGGGGATGTCGTATTCTTCCAGTACGTTGAGCATTTCGCGGCCGACCGCGCCGGTCGCGCCGAGAATGGCGATATTGCAGTTTTTCATAAGAGGATCTCCTTTCCGTCAGCCGGTGAACCCGTCATACAATACGCGGATCGCCTTTTCAAAATCACAGTTTTCCACACCCACGATGATCGAAAGCTCGTCTGCGCCCTGGGCGATGGTGCGGATGTTCAGCCCATGCTCGCCGAGCGCCTGAAAGAGCTTGCCGGACGTGCCGGGCCGGGCGGGCATTTTGCGGCCCACGGCGGCGACGAGCGCGATGCCGTCCTGCACACGCACATCATCCGGGCGGCAGGTCTTCTGAATGTCGGCGATCACGTCGTAGAGCGTATTTTCGAGCGCCGCCGACGAGACGACGAGCGCGAAGCTGTCGAGCCCGAGCGTGATATGCTCCACGCTTGCGTGGTAGCGGTCGAGAATTTCCAGCGCGTTGCAGAGCGTCGTGGAGGCGTTCATATTGCGCTTGAGCACCGTGAGGATCGTGAAGTTGCGCCGTCCGGCAATGCCGGTGATCGGGCGTTCGAGCTCGCTTTCGCTTTCGATGTGCTCCACGATGAACGTGCCGGGCTCGTCCGGCCGGTTCGTGTTGCGGATGTTGAGCGAGATGCCCTTCTCTTTCACTGGCAGGATGGATTCCTCGTGCAGCACCGAAGCGCCCATGAACGCCATTTCGCGCAGCTCCGCGTAGGTGATGCGCGGGATCGGGCGGGGGTTATCGACAATGCGCGGGTCGGCCATCAATATGCCGGAAACGTCCGTCCAGTTTTCGTATACGTCCGCGTTCACCGCGGCTGCGGCGAGCGCGCCGGTGATGTCGCTGCCGCCGCGGGTCATCACCTTGATCTTCCCGGTCGGCACGCGGCCATAGAAGCCGGGGAGGACGATCTTCCCATTCTTTTCGAGCGCTGCGGCAATGGCGGCGTCGGTGCGCGCGCGGTCAAACTGGCCGTCAAAGCCGAAGAACACGCAGTCGGCGGCATCCACAAAGGTATAGCCGAGCGTTTCGGCCATGAGCCGCGCGGTGAAGTATTCGCCGCGGGAGACGAGCTCGTCCACGTTCGTATCGCGGGAGAGCGTCGCGGCATAGGCGTCGAATTCGTCCTCCACGCGGTAGGAAAGGCCAAGCTCGTCGCGGATGGAGACGAACCGGGAGCGGATCGCGGCGAGAATGTCGGCGCAGGAGACACCGTAGGTCAAATGCGCGTGGCAGAGATAGAGAAGATCGGTGAGCTTGTGGTCGTCGCTCGTGCGCTTTCCGGCGGCCGAGATGACGACGACGCGGCGCGACGGGTCCGAAAGGACGATATCGCGCACCTTGCGGAATTGCTCCGCCCCTGCGACGGACGAGCCGCCGAATTTGCATACTTTCAGCATAGTTCTTCCTCCAGCGCCGCGAAGAACAGATCGTTTCCGTCCTTGCGGATGTTCTGCGCGAGCGCGTGCATTTTCTCCGCGCTCATCGGCTCGGTCACGGCGCGGACAACGCTGCCCTGCGCGAGCACCGACCACAGCGGCAGACGGGATGCGGCAAAAGAGCCGGTGCGGATGTAATAGGAATGCACCGCCGCGCGGTTATCTGCCTCCGCAGCGCGGCAGTTTTCCGGGAACATGGCCCGCGCGCCCTGCCGCGCCGCGGCAAGATCGCGCAGCACCGCCGAAGCGGTGGGGAAGCGGCCCGCGCCCTGCCCCATCAGCACGATGGAGCCGCAGCGCCTGCCAATATAGCGCGCCATGTTGCTGTTTTCAAAAACCGAGCTTTCCGGCGCGGCGCGGGGGAAAAGCACCGGCTCCACATACGCCGAAACACTGTCCCCGGCGCGGCTGCCTCGCGCGATAAGGC
>CAVEPP010000288.1:0-2790 GCA_963617605.1 Alloprevotella sp.
TTCTTCCGCAGAGTCGGAAGAGCAGCTGCGCGAAGGTCTTCGCCACATTCGGGAATACATTCAGTGAACGGCCATGCTGCCCGGAACCGAAAAAAGACAGCAAAAACCCTCCTGCTGCAACAGGGCTATGCAGCAGGAGGGTTTTGCGCTTTTCCAGAAACGTTCCGGGGTCAGTCCTTATACGCGATGCACTTGTCAAAGAGCGCCGCGGCGGTCTCGCGGCTCTCCGCGCTCGAGCACTTCGAGGCGATGACCGCGGCGAGGATACCGGCGGCGAAGCCGGGGACGATCTCGTACACCCCGGTGCTTTTGAAGAGCACGAGCCACAGCACGTCCACCGCCGCACCGACGATGATGCCGGCTGCCGCACCGGAGAACGTGAAGCTGCGCCAGAAGAGGCTCAGTACGATGACCGGGCCGAACGACGCGCCGAAGATGCCCCACGCATTCTCGACGAGCGACATGATCGTGCCGCTGCCGGGGTCGGAGGCGATGAGCAGCGCGGCAACCGCAATCACGAGCACCACGATGCGCCCGACCCAGAGCATTTCCTTGTCCGTACTCTGCCCCTTGCGGATCACGGGCTTATACACGTCGCTCGCGAACGCGCTCGATGCGGCGAGCAACTGCGAATCGGCGGTGCTCATCGCGGCGGCGAGAATGGCGCTGAGCAGCAGGCCGGAAATGAGCCCCAGCCACGGGCCGGTGAAGATCTTTCGCACGATGGCGATGAAGATGGTAGAGCTCTCTTGCCCGTCGCCGAGGAAGAGGTGCGCCACGACCGACACGAGCACCGCAAACACGAGAATGAAGAACGTCCAGCCGATGCCGACTTTTGCGGCCTTTTTGAGCTCCTTGTCCGATTTCACGGACATGAACCGGATGATGATGTGCGGCATACCGGCATAGCCAAGGCCCCAGCCGAGGCCGGAGAGGATATCCTTCCACGAGGTCATCATGTTCCAGTAGCCCGTGGGCAGCGTTCCCGCGGTCACGCCGCTCTTTTCCATCATGCACAGCGCAACGATCGGCGCGATGAAGAGCGAGCCGAGCATCAGCAGCCCCTGGAAAAAGTCCGTCCAGCACACAGCGTTGAAGCCGCCGAGGAACGTATAGCCCACGATGATGACCGCCGCAGCGTACATGGCGATCTGCGCCGGGACGCCGAGCACCGTTTCAAAAAGCGTGCCGCAGGCTTTGATGCTGCTCGCGGAATACACGGTATACGCCACGAGGAAGATCACCGCGCTGATGATCTGCAGCGCGCGGGAGCTCGCCTTAAACCGGTTCGTGAGATACTGCGGGATGGTGATCGAGTCGCCGCACACGATGGAGAACGAGCGCAGCCGCGGCGCAATGAAGATCCAGCTGAGCGAGTAGCCGATGAACAGCCCCACCGGGATCCACGCCTTGCCTATGCCGTAAGCATAGATGGAGGCCGGCATACCCATGAGCACCCAGGCGCTCATATCGCTTGCGCCCGCCGAAAGGCCGGACACCCACGCGCCCATCTCACGCCCGCCGAGGAAGTAGTCCTTCTCCCCGGCGTCCTTGCTGCGCACGAAAAACCAGATGCCAATACCCAGCATGAACACCAGGTACAGGATAAACATCATAAGCTCGGATAAATTCATGTTTCTTCCTCCTTGACAATTGAAACATTACATTTTATAATGCATTACATTACCAATAAAAATGTTATGGGCGTACTATACACCTTAACGCACTAAATTGCAAGAGGAAATTTTCATGGATACGAAAAAATATGAAGTCTTTGAAAAAACGGTGGAGCTTTCGTCGCTGACAAAGGCGGCGGAGGAACTGGGGCTGACGCAGTCGGGCGTAAGTCACATCATCGCTGCGCTCGAGGAGGAATTCGGCTTTCCCCTGCTGACGCGCAGCCGCACGGGTGCGCGCCTGACGCCGGAGGGGGAGAAAATCATGCCGTTTCTGCGGGATATCCTCCGCTCGCAGGAACAGATGGAGCAGACGGCGGCGGAGCTGCGCGGCCTTTCGGCGGGCACGGTGCGCATTGCGACGTTCACGAGCGTGGCGGTGCACTGGCTGCCGGGTATGATGCAGGAATTTCAGATGCTCTATCCGCACGTGGAATTCAAGCTCTTCAACGGCGACTATCACGATGTGGACCGCTGGCTGACGGACGGGAGCGTGGACGTCGGATTCATCACGCTGCCGACGGCGCTGCGGTGCGAGTGCATCCCGCTGCGGGAGGACCGGCTGCTTGCCATCCTGCCGGAGAGCCACCCGCTGGCAAAGAAGGACGTCTGTCCGGTGACGGAGGTCGCGGCGCTGCCGTTTATCTCGCTGCTGGAATCCTCAGACGACGACGCGCGCCGCGCGCTCGATGCCGCCGGGGTGAAGCCGAACGTGCGCTTTACAACAAAGGACGACTACGCGATCCTCGCCATGGTATCGCAGGGGCTCGGCGTGAGCATCGTGCCGGAGCTTTTGCTGCAGGGCCACCGCGACGGCATTGCCGTGCGGGAGATGACGCCGCCGTCGAGCCGGACAATCGCGCTGGCGGTACCGGCCGGCGGACGCGCCGGCCCCGCCACGCGGCGCTTTGCCCGCTTCGCGGAGGAGTGGGTGAAGAAAAACGACCCCGCCGGATAAAGCGCGTGTCCCGGCCGTGTCGAAACGTGTCGAACGAATTAACGCCGTATTTATGGGAGTTTTGTTGAAAAATCGGGGTTTATGTGCTAAATTTTATGGGTAATGGATCAGCAGAAGAAAAAATCGATATGGAGGCGATACTATGAAACTTCGAGT
>CAVEPP010000289.1:0-2781 GCA_963617605.1 Alloprevotella sp.
CGCTCTTGCATTATTTCTACAAAGGCGATAAAATACAGACAAGCTCAATTGGAAACGATTCCAATTCAGCGCTTTACTTACGGAAACCCATTATTAAATTAGGAGGAAACAAACAATGAAGAAGCTTCTCGCTGTTCTTCTGGCTCTGGTCATGGTTCTGAGCCTCGCCGCCTGCGGCGCTGCCCCGGCGGAGACTCCGAGCACCCCGACTGAGCCCGAAACCCCCGCGACGGAACCCGCCGCGGAACCCGCCGCGGAACCCGAAACCCCGGCCGCGACCGGCAGTGTGTACTACCTCAACTTCAAGCCCGAGTCTGACGCCGCGTGGCAGAAGCTCGCCGAGGATTACACCGCGCAGACCGGCGTGCCCGTGAAGGTCGTCACCGCCGCTTCTGGCCAGTACGACGCCACCCTGACGGCTGAACTCGACAAGGATGCTGCCCCCACCATGTTCCAGGTCGGCAACGTCGGCGCTGTCAACAGCTACGGCGAGTTCTGCTACAATCTCGAAGGCACCGACGTGTACAACGAGATGACCACCACCGACTTCAACCTGAAGAACGAAGCTGGCGAGACCGTTTCCATCGGCTACTGCTACGAAGCTTTCGGCATCATCGTGAACAAGGCCCTGCTTGAGAAGGCCGGCCACTCCATCGATGAGATCACCAACTTCGAGACCCTGAAGACCGTTGCGGACGACATCCACGCCCGCGCTGACGAGCTCGGCTTCGACGCTTTCACGTCCGCCGGCCTCGACGGTTCCTCCTCCTGGCGTTTCTCCGGCCACCTGGCCAACATGCCTCTGTACTACGAGTTCCGCGATGACGGCGTGACCGCGCAGCCCGCCACCATCAAGGGCACCTACCTTGAGAACTACAAGAACATCTGGGATCTGTACACCACCGACTCCGCTACCACCGGCGCTGCCCTTCTGTCCGCCACCGGCGACCAGGCCGAGGCTGAATTCGGCGAAGGCAAGGCTGCGTTCTATCAGAACGGCACCTGGGAGTACAGCAACCTGACCGCGGCCGACAAGTTCGGCATGAACGCGGATGATCTCGCCATGATCCCCATCTACTGCGGTGTGGAAGGCGAGGAGAAGGCTGGTCTCTGCTGCGGCACCGAGAACTGCTGGGCGGTCAACAAGAACGCCTCTGAAGAAGACATCAAGGCCACGCTGGACTTCATGTACTGGGTCGTCACCTCTGAGGAAGGCACCACCATGATGGCCGAGCAGTTTGGTCCCTGCCCGTTCAAGAACGCGAAGACCCCCGAGAACGTGTTCTTTGCGCAGGCGAATGAGTACGTTGCCAACGGCAACTACACCGTGACTTGGGCGTTCAACTGGACTCCTGCTGTTGACGATTGGCGCGCTGCCGTCGTCGATGCTCTGAGCCAGTACACCACCGGCACCGGCGACTGGTCCACCGTTGAGACCGCGTTCGTCCAGGGCTGGGCTACCCAGTACGCCAACGAGCATTAAGTCCTCTGCGGATATCCGCTGAGACAAATTGACACACAATACAGGCGGGGCGGGCGATCACGTCCGCTCCGCCTGTACATATATCCGCCCGTGTGATAGTATATAGATTGTGACGGCGTGAGCTGCTGTCCGAAGCGTTCGGGCAGGAGCTGTCGCCATGACAATTTCGGCAGAACAGGAGTGAAAGAATGAAGCGTATAAACATACCGCGGGATCCAGCCGCACACAGCAGCCGACTGATCCGCCGCCCCATTCAGCGAATGGTGTGGCTGTTTCTGTTGCCCACCTTTGCCGCCTTCTGCATCGGGTTCCTTTACCCGTTCTTCAAGGGAGCGTTTTTGTCCTTCTGCAAGTTCAAACTGACGAGCCAGTGGACGTGGGTCGGATTCGCCAACTACATCAAGGCTTTTTCGGATAACAGCTTCCTCCACGCTTTCTGGTACACGGCGCTATTTGCTTTTGTGTCGGTGCTGTTCATCAACGTTCTGGCCTTCACGGTCGCCTACTTCCTCACGAAGGGCATCCGCGGCTCGAACATTTTCCGTACCGTGTTCTTCATGCCGAACCTCATCGGCGGCATTGTGCTCGGCTACATCTGGTCGATGATCTTCGATGGCATCCTTGTGAAGTATAATACTTCCATTATGCTCAATTCGACCTTCGGCTTCTGGGGCCTCATCATCCTCATGTGCTGGCAGCAGGTCGGCTATATGATGATCATTTACATAGCCGGTCTCCAGTCCATCCCGGAGGATATGCTGGAAGCGGCCCGCATCGACGGCGCCAACGAATGGCAGACGCTCTGGAAGATCACCATCCCGAACATGATGAGCTCCTTCACGATCTGCATCTTCCTCACGCTCACGAACGGCTTCAAGCTGTTTGACCAGAACCTCGCTCTGACGGCGGGCCGGCCATTCCTGCAGCAGCCGGACGGCAGCGTTATCAAGACCACGGAAATGCTCGCTCTGAACATTTATAACGCCTTCTACTCCGGCGGCGGCAACAACCGCGGCGTCGGCCAGGCGAAGGCTGTGGTGTTCTTCATCCTTGTGGCCGCGATCGGCCTTCTGCAGCTTCAGGCCACCCGTAAAAAGGAGGTACAGCAGTAATGGCAAAGAGAGAAGAACGCGGCAAAATGGCGCTGACGATCATCTTCGCGGTGATCAGCATCGCCTACATCATGCCGATCCTCATCGTTTTGATGAACTCCTTCAAGAGCAATGCCGCCGTCAACACGGAGACGTTCGCCTTCCCGAACGCGGACAGCTTTGTCGGCTTCCAGAACTATGTCAAGG
>CAVEPP010000290.1:0-2780 GCA_963617605.1 Alloprevotella sp.
CCTTAGTACAAGTATTTTACCATACTTGTCTAACTAATGGGGTGCAGTTCACTGCAAGACAGGCGGGGCGCTTTGCTATAACCGGATAATGGCGGATTGCCACAAAATGCGGCGGCAAAATTAGCGGAACTGCCGAACCTTTTGGGCCGCGTGCAACATTCGTGCAACGGCGTTGACGCTCTTTTGCCCCTGTGATAGCATGAAAATGCACACGGTTGCATGACCTGTTTTCCCTGTATTTCCGGAGATATCCCATCGGCTCCCGGCGGAAGAAGGACGCTTTGCGGCTGAATGTGCAAACGGTTGCATAATTGCGGGAAGGAGGGCGGATCATGTCCGTCACCATACGAGATGTGGCGAAGCTGGCCGGCGTTTCGGCGTCCACGGTGTCGCGCGTCATCAACAAATCCGCGCCGATCTCCGAGGAGACAAGCGCGCGCATCTACCGCGCGATGGAGGAGCTGAAATATGTCCCCAACGACATTGCCCGCAGCTTTGCCAGCGGCAGCGCCCGCGCGATCGCCATCGCCGTCAACGTTTCCGACACACGCTCCTACGCCAACCGATTTTTCAACAACACCGTTTTCGGTATCGAAACGGCGGCGCACCGTCGGGGCTATAACTTCATCATCACCAGCGCGAACGACGAGCGCGGCGGTACGGGATCACTCGAAAAGCTGATCCTGAGCAAGAAGATCGACGGTCTTGTCCTCCCCGTATCGCTGCTTCAGAGCTCAATCGTGAAGCTCGTGGAGGAGATGTCCTTTCCGTTCGTTGTCCTTGGCCGCGTGAAGCACGCGGGCAGTAAGATCAGTTGGGTGGATATCTCAAACGAGCAGGCGGGCGCGGCCTCTGTGCGGTATCTTCTCGGCAAGGGCTACCGGCGCATTGGCTTTCTCACCCGCGGGGACAAAGAGCTTTTCACGCGCGACCGTCTCGACGGCTACCGCGCGGAACTTACCCGCGCCGGACTGACGCCCGATCCGGTCTACCGTGTCAGCCCCACCGCGGCATTTGACGAAACGAAGCTCTATCTCAAAACGCTCTTTACGAGCGCCGCCGCGCCGGACGCCGTGATCTGCTGCGACGATAAAATGGCGCTCGCCGCGCTGCGCGGCGCGAGAGAGCTCGGCATCCGTGTTCCCGAAGGACTCGGTATCTTGTGCTTTGACAATACCGAGGTCACGGAAATGGCGGAGCTTCCGATCTCCGCGGTGGACGTCGATACGTTCGAGCTCGGGCGGATCGCCGCCGAAACGCTGTTCCGGCAGATGGAAAAGCCCGATTTCGGCGCGAGCCGGTCGCAGATCACGACGAAGGTGATCGAGCGCGGCTCCACTATGAAAAAATAAAGAGGGGAGGCGCTGCCGTTGAATCTTTCGGCGATCCAATTCCGAAATACCGAAGACCATATATACCCTCGCGGCAGAAACGAGCTGGTCGTCTCGCTGAGCGCCGCGTGGGGCGACATCGATACCGTCGCGCTCGTCTGGTGGCCGCGGTATGAGACGGAGCGCTCGAGCCGCCGCATACCGGTGAAGCGGGAACTGCGCGATGTGTATCTCGACCATTACCGGGCGGTCATACAAACGGACGGCATCTCCGCCTACACGCGCTACGCCCTGCTCTTCGAGAGCGGCGGCGAGACCGTCCGGCTCGGCAAGAACGGCTTTTCGGCGCCGGACGACGGGGAAAACTTCTTTGAATTCCTCTGGCCGAACCCGACGGATGCGTACCGCGCGCCGGACTGGGCATCGGAGCAGGTGTATTACCAGATCTTCCCCGAACGCTTCCGAAACGGCGATCCCTCAAACGACCCGCCCGGCGCGGAACCGTGGGGCGCACCGCCAACGCGGGAAAACTTTATGGGCGGCGATCTTCGCGGCATCATCGAAAAGCTCGGGTACATCCGCGATCTCGGCGCAACGTGCCTGTATCTCACGCCCATATTCAAAGCGCCCTCCAACCACAAGTACGATACCGTGGACTATTTCGATATTGACCCCGCCTTCGGCACGAAGGACGATCTTGCCGAGCTCGTCCGCACCGCCCACAGGCTGGGGCTGCGCGTGCTGCTCGACGGTGTTTTCAACCATTGCGGGTACTACTGGCCGCCGTTTCAGGATGTGGTGCGAAACGGCGAGAGCTCCGGCTATGCCTCCTGGTTTTTCCCGCACAGCTTCCCGGTGAACGAGACACTGGAAAATTACGACTGCGTCGGCCACTACAAATGGATGCCGAAGATCCATCTGGCGGACGCATCGGCGCGGGATTACTTCATCACGGTCGGTAAGTACTGGATACGCAATTTTCACATCGACGGCTGGCGGCTGGACGTGGCGGACGAAGCGCCCACGCAGTTCTGGGAGCACTTCTCCGACGCGATCAAAAAGGAAGCCCCCGACGCGCTTTTGCTCGGCGAAACGTGGGCGGACGCGCACCGGCTGCTCGCTCCCGACCGGCTAGACAGCGCGATGAACTACCTTTTCCGGGACGCCGCCGCGGACTGGCTCGCAAAGGATCGGATATCGCCCTCGGAGCTCGACCACCGGCTCAACCGGATGCTCTCGCTCTATCCGTGGGAGACGGTGCTGCGGCTCTATAACCCGCTCGACAGCCACGATACCGAGCGCTTCCGCTGGCTCTGCCGCGACAAGCGGCGGCATGCGCTCGCCGTCGCGCTGCAAATGACGTTCCCCGGCTGTCCCGCGGTGTTTTACGGCGACGAGGTGGGGCTTTCGGGCGGCAATGACCCGGACTGCCGTCTCGCTATGGAGTGG
>CAVEPP010000291.1:0-2780 GCA_963617605.1 Alloprevotella sp.
CTCCATGGTCGTCTTGAAGCCGGACGGCAGCGACACCATGTCGAAGATCGACCTTCTCCCGACGGACGACGTGTTCGATGTACAGGCGAAGATCACCGGCTACATCGACCAGAACCGCCAGATGGGTGAGGCCAATATTCTCGACAAGGCGATGAACATTCTCGTCGGAAAGCTCGGCGGGCTTACGGGCTTCCTGATCCGCATGGTGTGGTGGCTGGACAGCATCGGCCTTCTGCCGCAGTCGCTCATCGACGCGAGCCCCTTCCACGCGAGCCTTCTCATCTCCAACCTTGCGAGCATCCGCACGAACCATATCTATCACCATGTGTACGAGTTCGGCACAACGAGCATCGCCATCACGATGGGCAACATGCGCGAGGTGCCGCGCCGCGGCAAGGACGGCATCGTCTTTGACCGGTGCATGCCGCTCGGCGTTGTGATGGACGAGCGTATCGCCAACGGTCACTATATGGCGATGGCGTTCGCGCAGATCAAGAAATATCTTGCCGACCCGCACCTGATGGAGCGCGAGAGCCTCGACGCCGAGAAAGCGGCGGAGCAGAGCGGGGAAGCGGCGAAAGAAGCGGAATAATTCTTGTATGTAAACGGTCTCCCCGCCGGCATTGCCGGCAGGGGGGCCGTTTTTGCCGTATACAGGTTTTGACAGATACAGCGCGGTGTGATATTCTAAAAAGAAACGGAATTTTTCTTTCGGAGGCGCGGATATATGCTTCACGATTTTAAACCGGCGGACGACGGACTGGATAAAGAGCAGCGCAAGGCGGAGATCAATCGGCTCCGTGAAAAACTTGCAGCGCAGCAGCAGAGCGTCATGGCGGCAAAGCTGCCTGTGGTCGTCCTCGTGGAGGGCTGGGACTGCGCGGGAAAGGGCCATCTCATCAACGAGCTCATCAGCGAGATGGACCCGCGGTTTTACCGCGTGGCGGTCTATAAGCGCGTGCCGGAGAACGAAGAGCGTTACCCGTTTCTCCAGAAGTTCTTCGAGCCGCTGCCGGAAAACGGCAAGTTCCTCTTCATGGACACCGGCTGGATGGAGGACTGCGTTTATAAATACCTGCACCGGGAGATCACCGCGGAGGAATATGAGCGCCGCGTGGATGCGTGCAACATCTTTGAGCGGCAGCTGCGCGACAACGGATATATCGTCGTGAAGCTCTTTCTGCACATCTCGCGCGAGGAACAGCTCTCGCGCATCGCCGAGCTGCGCGAGAATATCGATACCGAGTGGCGCGTAACGAGCGACGATCTCTGGCAGCACAAGGAATATAAGGCCTTCCGCCGTGCCTACGGCGAGTTCATGGAGAAAACGTCCGCGTACGGCGAATGGCACATCCTCGACGCCGGAAACCGGAAAAAGCGTCTGCTCGCGGGCTTTCGCGCCATTACGGAGGCAATCGACAACGGTCTGGAAAATGGGCGTTATGTCGGCAAGGCGGAAAAGAACGATTTCCCCCTGCTTGGCGGCCCGTCGCTCCGCGATGCCGATCTCACGAAGAGCGTCACGTCGGAGGAATACAAGGCTGAGCTCAAACGTTTGCAGGAAAAGCTCGGCATGCTCCATAATAAGATCTACCGCAAGCGCATCCCCGTCGTTATCTGCTACGAGGGCTGGGACGCCGCCGGAAAAGGCGGCAACATCCGCCGCCTTGCCTATCCGCTCGATCCGCGCGGGTTTGACGTGATCCCCATTGCGAGCCCCACGCCGGGCGAGCTTGCCAGGCACTATCTCTGGCGGTTCTGGACGCGCCTGCCGCGCAGCGGCCATGTGACAATCTTTGACCGCAGCTGGTACGGCCGCGTCATGGTCGAGCGCATCGAGGGCTACTGCGGCGAGGACGACTGGAAGCGCGCCTACGGCGAGATCAACGAGTTTGAAAAGGAACTCGCCGATTACGGCACGATCGTCCTCAAATTCTGGATCCACATCGATCCCGAAACGCAGCTCGAACGCTTTGAGCTGCGGCAGAACACACCGGAAAAGCAGTGGAAGATCACCGACGAGGACTGGCGCAACCGCGATAAGTGGCCGCAGTATGAAACGGCGGTCGAGGAAATGCTGCAGAAGACGAGTACCGTGTATGCCCCCTGGCATATCATTGAATCCGTGGATAAGAAATACGCCCGCATCCGCGTCCTTCAGATCGTGACGGACGCGCTGGAGCAGGCCGTGAACGAGCATATCACCCGAGGAGTGAAGAAAGAATGTGCCAAGCCGAAAAAGAACCGGAACTGACCGCCCCCGCCGCGCCGGAAGTGCCGGAGCCGGAGACGGAGCTTCTTGCCGAGGCAAAGGCCGCGGGCCTGTTCCTTGACCGCGAGCTGAGCTGGCTGCAATTCAACCGGCGCGTGCTCGAACAGGCGGGCGACCCGACCGTGCCGCTTTTGGAACGGCTCAAGTTCCTCGGCATCTACCGCTCAAATCTCGAAGAGTTTTTCATGGTGCGCGTCGGCTCGCTCACGCACCGCGCGGCGCTGCTGCCGGATGACCGGGACGAAAAGACCGGCCTCACCCCCGGCGAGCAGGTGAGCGCCATCCTTGCCGCGGTTGCCGCGCAGCAGCCGCGCGAGGAGCGCATCTACCGGCGGCTTCTGGAGGATATGCGCGATGCCGGGATCGACGTGCTGGACTTTCATAAAATGACGAAGCCCGAGGAGGTTGTGGCAAAGAAGTATTTCTCCGAGCTGCGCCCCCTCCTCTCGCCGCGCGTCGTGGACGGAGGACATCCATTTCCGTTCATCGCCAACCGCGAGGTATATGC
>CAVEPP010000292.1:0-2777 GCA_963617605.1 Alloprevotella sp.
ACGTTGGAGCGCCCGGCAAACGCGACGGCATGGCGGCCGTCGCGCAGGAATGCCTTTTTATTCGCGGCAGATTTGATGAATTCGACTTTCTGTGTATTCATTCCGCCGCTTTCTCCTCTCTCGGGCGCAGTGCTTTCTTCAGCACCTGATCCATGTGCGAGACCGCCGTAAAGTTCACGGCGTTTCGTACATTCGGATCCATCTCGGCAAGATCGCTCACATTGTCCTCCGGCAGAAGCACCTCATGGATCCCGGCGCGGAGCGCGGCCATCGTCTTTTCCTGAATACCGCCGATCGGCAGCACGCGGCCGCGCAGCGTGATCTCGCCGGTCATGGCGATATCGGCGCGCACCGGACGGTTCGTAAGCGCCGAAACGACGCACAGGCAGATCGCAGCGCCCGCGCTCGGGCCGTCCTTCGGCACGGCGCCTTCCGGGAAATGCAGATGGATGTCCGTATTTTTATGGAAGTCCGGATCGATGCCGAGCTCGGAGGTACGGCTGCGGATGTACGTCACCGCTGCCTGGCACGATTCCTTCATCACATCGCCGAGATTGCCGGTAAGTTCCAGCTTCCCGCTGCCCGGAACGACGGAGCACTCCACATCGAGCACCTCGCCGCCGACGCTTGTCCACGCAAGACCGTGGACAAGGCCAACGGAGTCCGTGGAGAAGTTGACCTCCGGCTTGAATTTGACGGGGCCGAGCCACGGCTCGAGTTCGCCCGCGCGTAGACGAAGGGACTTTCTCTCACCGGAGGCGATGCCGCGGGCCGCTTTGCGGCAGAGTGCGGCCAGCTCGCGTTCGAGCATACGCACGCCCGATTCGCGGGTATAAAGCGCTATGATCTCGCGGATAGCATCGTCCGAAACGCGCAGCTGGTTTCCGGAAAGACCGTGCTTTGCCCGCTGCTTAGGCAGCAGATGCCGCTTGGCGATCTGGAGCTTTTCCTCATCGGTATAGCTGCCGAGGGAAATGACCTCCATACGGTCGAGGAGCGCGCGGGGAATGGTGTCTGCGGTGTTGGCAGTCGTGATAAATAAGACCTCCGAGAGATCGAACGGGATCTCCAGAAAATGATCGCGGAAGGAGCCGTTCTGCTCGCCGTCAAGCGCTTCGAGAAGCGCGGCGGACGGGTCACCCCGGTAGTCCGAGCCGAGCTTGTCGATCTCGTCGAGCACGAGCACGGGGTTCCGGGAGCCCGCCTGCTGGATACCGGCGATGATGCGCCCCGGCATCGCGCCGACATAGGTTTTCCGGTGGCCGCGGATCTCCGCTTCGTCGTGTACGCCGCCGAGGGAGATACGGGCGCATTTCCGGTTCGTGGCGCGGGCAATGCTCATGGCAATGCTCGTTTTGCCGACGCCCGGGGGCCCTACAAGGCAGAGCACGCCACCCTTGACCTGCGCGGAGAGCTGCCGCACGGCAAGGTATTCCAAAATGCGGTCCTTGACCTTTGTAAGGCCGTAGTGATCCTCGTCAAGGATCTTTTTGGCGTGGGCGATATCAGCAACGTCCTTCGTCCGTTCATTCCACGGAAGCTCAAGGCAGACGTCGAGATACGTCCGCAGCACCGCACCTTCGGCCGAGCCGAACGGCTGCTTGGCAAGACGGGAAAGCTCCTTGAGAAGCTTTTTCTCGATCTCGGCATCGAGCTTGAGATCAAGGATCTTTCGGCGATATTCCTCAATATCGTCTGTTTCCGCCGTTTCTCCCAGCTCTTCCTGGATCACGCGCATCTGTTCGCGCAGGAAGTAGTCCTTCTGGTTCTTCGCCACGCGCTCCGCCGCCGTGGACTGGAGATTCTGCTGAATGTCCATGATCTCCAGTTCGCGGTGCAGCATATCGCAGAGCATCGTGAGGCGCTTGAGCGGCGAACATTCCTCCAGAAGGAGCTGCTTTTCCGCCGGCTGCAAAAAGACGTTCTGGGCAATATAGTCCGAGACAAATCCCGGCTCCTTCCGGTCCGCCACGCGGAGCAGCGCCTCCGGCCCAAGCGTTCCGGAAGCGGAAGCGTACTCGGCAAAGAAATCGTTGCACGAGCGGATGAACGCGGTGCATTCAAGCGCCTCCGCATCAACCGGCTCGTCGGCAAGCACCTGCACATTGGCCCAGAGCGCCGGAGCCTCCGCCGTGAGACGAAGAAGCTTGGCGCGGTAAAGCCCGTCCACGATGCATTTGACGTTTCCGCCGCCGGGCGTGCGCAAAATCTGGCTCAGGCGGCAGATCGTACCGACTGTATAGAGGTCGTCCAGGTGTGGCGTATCACAGGTAATATCGCGCTGCGCCACAAGAAAGATCATCCGGTCGGTACCAATGGCGGCATTGAGCGCAGCAATGCTCATCGGGCGCTCCACATCAAAGTGCAGCACCGTTCCGGGAAATACCGACACGCCGCGGAGCGCGAGCGTCGGCAAGGTCATGATTCGGCTGGTATTTTCGCTCATATTCTTGTCCTCCATAGCAAACGAGCGGGGACGCGCCCCGCTCTCTGCCATGTGCTTTGTTACACAATGTCTGAATTATCGTTCCGCAGCGCCACGGGCGGCTTGCCGTTTTTCACGCAGTCTGCGGTGATGATCACGCGCTTGATGCTCTTGTCCGAGGGGACGCGGAACATGATATCGGTCATGATCTTTTCCATGATGCTGCGCAGTCCGCGCGCGCCGATCTCCATTTCGATGGCCCTATCCGCGATAGCCTCAAGTGCCTCCGGCTCATATTCCAGTTTGACGCCGTCAAGCTCCATAAGGGCCGAATACTGTTTCGTAATGGCAA
>CAVEPP010000293.1:0-2766 GCA_963617605.1 Alloprevotella sp.
GCCTCCCTGTGCAAGGGAGGCTGTCAGCCGAAGGCTGACTGGAGGGTTGTAAGCTTCTGGAACATCCAAGCTTGGCATTTTCATCAGCTCGGTAACAACCCCTTGTATAATACCCAACGAAGGAAAGGTTGGATAAAAGATGTATAATGAGTGAGTGCGCTGTGGACTGGTGGAACCCCTTACGGCTGGAGACAGACCGGTTGACTGAGGCTACAGCCACGGCGGCTTGCGGAACGGTTGATGAGTTGGATAACGCTGGACGTTTTATCTTTTGCAAGGTTACCGTGCAGCCCGCGCGTGGGCGCAGCGCCGCAATTTATTCTTCCGGAGGTTTTCCCTATGATCTTCGTCGGCATCGACATCGCAGCCGAAAAGCACGACTGCTGCATCCTTTCCGAGTCCCAGACCGTGCTCAGGCAGTTTTCCTTCCCCAACAGTGCCGAAGGCTTCGCCGCCCTGCTCGCCGCGCTCCCCGCGCCCGCCGAGACAAAAATCGGGCTGGAGAGCACCGGCAATTACGGCAGCGTCCTTTCCGACTTCCTCAGGCGTAACGGATACGAGCTCTGCACACTCAATCCCCTGCTCATCAAAAAGAGCATTCAGGCAACCACTCTGAGAAAAACCAAAACGGACAAAGCTGACGCCAGATTTCTGGCGCTGTACCTCTTGCGGGAGCGTCCTCAGCCCGACCTGCCTACAGCATACCACATCTCCGAGCTGAAGTCACTATCCCGGATCAGATTTTCTCTCGTTCAGCAGCGTTCCGCCGCCAAGACGAGGGCAAAGGCGCTGCTCGTGCAGCTTTTCCCGGAGTTTTCATCCGCATTTTCAGACATCTTCGGCGCGGCGGCAGCCGCGGTGCTGCGCCGCTGGCCCTCCGCCGCGGCGATCGCCGGGTGCCGGACGGACGTGCTCGCGCGGGAGCTCGAACGCGCCTCCCGCGGGCGCTTCGGCAGGGAGAAGGCGGCGGAGCTCCGCGCGCTGGCGAAGCGCTCCGTCGGCGTGCGCTTCGCGTCGGCGGAGCTGAGTCTCGGCTTTCTGCTGGACGAGATCCGGCTGCGCACGGAGCAGATCGCGCGCTGCGAGGCGGAGCTGAAGGTGCTGATGGACGAGCTCGGCTCGCCGATCACGACCGTTCCGGGGATCGGGACGGTGCTGGGGGCAATGATCCTCGGCGAGATCGGCGGGATCGAGCGCTTCCGGACGCCGGCGAAGCTGCTGGCGTTTGCGGGGCTGGACCCAAGCGTCCGGCAGTCGGGCAAGTCCGTGAACGGTCCCGGCGCGATGGTGAAGCGCGGGTCGAGGTACCTGCGCTGGGCGCTCATTCAGGCAGCCCGCAGCGTCTCGCTGCACGACCCGGTCTTCGCCGCCTATCTCGAATCCAAGCTGCGTCAGGGCAAGCACTATAACGTTGCCTGCTCCCACCTCGCAAAAAAGCTCGCCCGCATCATCTTCGCGCTCCTCAAAAACAATTCAGTCTATTCACCATTTTATCCGCTTCTTGCCGCTTGACTTTGCATAGTTGGTCTCAGTCGCGGCTGCGCCGCGCCAGCTCCCCTTGCACAGGGGAGCCGGCATGCTATCATCTGAAGTGCAACCCACCGAAAAAAAGCGGGACAATACGCCTTCCAAAGTGTATAATGTAGATACCACTCAAAAAAAACACAGAGGTGAACGTATTGTCCTACACACATATTACACTAGAAGAGAGAAAATATCTACAAGAACTTTTGGAAAAGGGGTACAGCAACGGTCAGATCGCAAGGGCGCTCGGCCGCAGCAAGTCCACGATCGGGCGCGAGCTCAAGCGCAACGCCTCCAAAAATCCGGCAAAACCGACCAACCGCGCTAAATACCACTACTGGCGCGCCCAGACCCTCACCATCATGCGCCGCCGCAACCACCGCCGCACCGCGCTGCCGGAGGGCAGCTTCAAGCGCGCCTACGTCTGCAAGGCACTCTCGATGTTCTGGACGCCGGAGCAGATCTCCCAGCGCCTCCGCCGCGACTTCCCCGGCCAGATCGTCGGCGTCTCGACCATTTACCGCTACCTCAAGCGCGGCGATCTGCCCGGCTTTTCCCGCAAAACGCACCTCCGCCGCCGCGGAAAGCGCCCCAAAAATACCAACGCCAACTACAACACCATCCAGCCCGACCGCACCGTTCTGGAGTGGCCGGAGGAGATCGCGAAACGCTTGGTAGAAGGGCATTTGGAGGGCGACACCGTCTTCGGAAAGGTCGGCACCGGCGGCATCCTGACCTTCGTGGACCGCAAGAAAAGGACGGTGTGCGCGGCGAAGATCGACTCGAAGGAGGCGGAGCCGACGGCGAGAGCGATCATAAAGCTCCTGAAGGGCACGGACGTGCGGAGCATCACGCTGGACAACGGCTGTGAGTTTGCGCAGTTCCGGATGATCGAGAAGGAGCTTGGCGTTCCGGTGTACTTCGCCGAGCCGCACAAGCCGTGGCAGCGCGGGTCGAACGAGAACATGAACGGTCTGCTGCGGTTTTTCTTCCCGAAGGGCTTCGACTTCCGCACCCTCACCGACGAGCGCCTTCAGGAGGTCGTGGACCTCATCAACCAGAGGCCGAGAAAAATCTTCGACTGGCTCTCCCCAGCCGAACTTGCGGGGGTTGCACTTGGTTGACTTTCTGCCGCTGGCGCGAAGCGCCTGAGGGGTTGTAAGCTTACGAAAACGCCAATCTCGGCTATTCCGGAAGCTTACAACCCTCCAGTCAGCGCTGCGCGCTGACAGCCTCCCTTGC
>CAVEPP010000294.1:0-2763 GCA_963617605.1 Alloprevotella sp.
CATTCCTTAGTACAAGTATTTTACCATACTTGTCTAACTAATGGGGTGCAGTTCAGAGCTGTCCGGCGGGGCGCATATTATTCTTTATAACAGGCCGTACAGTGAAGCGACGGGCGCGGCGAGCACTACGGTGAGAAAACCCGCCACGACGAGCGAAAGCGAGCTCATCGCGCCCTGAATCTCGCCCATTTCGAGCGCCCGGGACGTTCCGATGGCGTGCGCGGCGGTCCCGATGGCAACGCCCTGCGCAATAGGGCTTGTAATGCGGAACACCCGGCACGCGCCCTCGGCGCAGATGTTGCCGAGAATGCCGGTCAGAATGATCGCCGCGACCGTGAGCGAGACGTAGCCGCCGAGCTCGGCGGAAACGTCCATGCCGATCGCGGTAGTGATGGATTTGGGGAGAAGCGTGGCGAAAAGAGAAAAATCCAGCCGGAAAAGTGCCGAGAGCGCGAACACCGTAGCAAGGCTCGCAACCACTCCGGCGGAAATGCCGAGCGTTACGGCAAGGGCGTTTTTCTTCAGCAGCTCAAACTTCTCATAGAGCGGCACGGCGAGGCATACCGTTGCCGGGGTGAGCAGGAAGCTGATGTACTTCGCGCCGTTGAGATAGCTGCCGTAATCGATACGGAACAAAAGCAAAATTCCGATAGAGAAGAGGATCGCAAGCAGCAGAGGGTTGAAAAGCGCGAAGTTCCACTTTTTTCGGATGGCGCGCCCCAGCTCGAACGAGGCAATAGTGATGACAGCGCCGAGAAAGGCGGAGTTTTCGATCAGCTCGCGCATCATCATTTATCCTCCCGCTTCTGGCGCAGCCGCATCACGCGCTGCGTGGTGCGCCCAGCGGCGGCGAACACCGTGAACGTCGATACGACGACGATCACGGCAAACGGCAGCCACACCGGGCGCAGCACGTCCCACTTCTCCAGAAGCCCCACGCCCGCCGGAACGAACAGCATCGGCATGATCTCCAGCAGAAACGCGCTCGTTTCACGAATGGCGTCCACCTTCAAAAGGCGCGTCTCCAGCGCGGTGAAGAGCAGAACAATCCCGTAAATGCTCGCCGGAACGGGCAGCGGCAGCAGAGAATGCAGCAGCTCGCCGAGGAACGATATCAGCAGAATAATGCCGAGCTGACGGATGTATTTCATATGTTTGACCCTCTTCGGATAAAATCTTTTCTCTTTTTACCCGATTCTCCGGTGATTGTCAAGACGATGCCGCTTGTGCTTTCTAAAACATTGTGATATAGTATGTTTATAGAAGAACTCGAACCGGAGGAAAAACCATGCTGATCTCGACCAAGGGACGCTATGCGCTGCGCGTCATGGCGGATCTTGCCCGCAATGGCGGGGAAGAGTACGTTGTGCTGATGGACATCGCCCAGCGCCAGAACATATCGGAAAAATATCTCGAAGGCATCGTCGCCGCGCTCAGCCGCAGCGGTTTTTTGCAGACGCAGCGCGGACGCGGCGGCGGCTACCGGCTCGCCCGCCGTCCGGAGGAATACGCCATCGGAGATATCCTCCGTGTTGCGGAGGGCTCCATAGCGCCGGTATCCTGCGTCAAGTCCGGCGAAGCGGAATGTCCAAACGCCGACAACTGTCTCACGCTGCCGCTCTGGAAAGAGCTGGACCGCGTGATGAACGATTATCTGGAAAGCGTTACGCTCGCCGATCTCATAAACGGCAATATCGCCGCAAAATCGGCCGATTCCGGGGAATAATCCGGCGCGAAAAAGCTCCTTGGAAAAAACCTATTGACAATATATGTTTATGATGCTACATTGTAAACATACAAAAACAGTAGGGTTTTGAAAGGAGCTTTTTCCATGTTTGTATATGCGGACAACGCGGCGACCACGAAGATGAGCAAAACGGCCATCGACGCGATGCTGCCGTATCTGGACACCTGGTACGGCAACGCTTCGAGCCTCTATGAATTCGGACAGAAGTCGGCGGAAGCGCTCGCCGCGGCGCGCGAGACGGTTGCCAAATGTCTGGGCGCCGAGGCGCGGGAGATCACCTTCACTTCTGGCGGCAGCGAGGCGGACAACCAGGCCATCCTCTCCGCGGCGGCCATCGGCGCGAAGAAGGGCAAGAAGCACATCATTTCCACGGCGTTTGAGCATCACGCCGTGCTGCATACGCTCAGGAAGCTCGAAAAGTACGGCTATGAGGTCACGCTGCTGGATGTCCACGAGAATGGGCTCGTCACGCCCGAGCAGGTACGCGACGCCATCCGCGAGGACACCTGCCTCGTGACGATCATGTACGCCAACAACGAGATCGGCACCATCCAGCCCATTGCGGAGATCGGTGCGGTCTGCCGCGAAAAGGGTGTCATCTTCCACACAGACGCGGTGCAGGCGGCGGGCCACGTTGCCATCGACGTGAAAGCGGAGAACATTGATATGCTCTCCATCTCCGCGCACAAGTTCCACGGCCCGAAGGGCGTCGGCGCGCTGTATGCCCGCCGGGGCATCCCGCTTGTGAACGTGATTGAGGGCGGCGCACAGGAGCGCGGCAGGCGCGCCGGTACAGAGAATGTCGGCGGCATTGCCGCAATGGCGGCGGCGCTCTCGGAATCGTGCGAAAATATCGATAAGAATGCGGCATACGTCAGCGCTCTGCGCGACAAGCTCATTGCGGGGCTGGAAGCTATCCCGCACGCAGCGCTCAACGGCGACAGGACAAAGCGCCTCCCCGGTAACGTGAATTTCTGCTTTGAGGGAGTTGAGGGCGAAACGCTCCTCCTCTTGCT
>CAVEPP010000295.1:0-2763 GCA_963617605.1 Alloprevotella sp.
CGGTATTCCGCCGCCGGACCTGGATGTCCCGCCTGACCCCCGGCGGCGAATGATCCGAAAGCCGTAGGCAAAAATTGAACCGTGCCTCGGATGGGCAAAAAACCTCCGGCTGCAGATGCAGTCGGAGGTTTTGGCACGCCGTAAGGGATTCGAACCCCTGACCTTCTGGTCCGTAGCCAGACACTCTATCCAGCTGAGCTAACGGCGCATATCTGTGATGCTCGTTTAAGATAGCACAGCCGGAAGGAAAAAGCAACCCCTTTTTTCGAAAAATCAAAAATAATTTTTCATTTCGGCGGTCAAAATTTACTTTCGGCTCTCAGCGGCACAGCGCGTCGGAAACGTCGTCGATCACATCGCCCATGCCCTTGAGCGCGCGGCTCACCATGCGCTTGCCGTCGTTGCGCTTGGCCTTGGGCGCCATCATCATGCACAGCGCGCCGCCCGCCACCATGCCGATGCCGAGACCCGTCATAAATTTTCTGCCGTTCATCATCATGGAACATTTACCTCCCGTACGTTTTTGTACGGGTAGTATGCC
This sequence comes from Alloprevotella sp., assembly GCA_963617605.1. Taxonomy (GTDB): domain Bacteria; phylum Bacillota; class Clostridia; order Oscillospirales; family Oscillospiraceae; genus Apopatocola. The sequence goes on from CAVEPP010000295.1 coordinate 542, forward strand.
CGTTATTCGTGTGCGCTACACACAAAACAATGCCATTCTTCTTCGCAAAGATGTTTTTCTATGGTGTAGCCCGCTTTTTTGAGCGCGTGCTCGATCTCGTCCTGCCGTCCCTCAATGATGCCGGAGGTGACGAACGTGCCGCCGGGCGCGAGGAATCCGCGCGAAAGCGGCGCGAGCGGCAGTATGACGTCCGCAACGATGTTGGCAAGCACGATGTCAAATCCGGTGCCGAGCGCAGCGCGCATCCCCTTATCCGAGAGAATGTCCCCGGCGTACACGCGGAAGCGGTCAGCGCCGATTCCGTTGAGCGCAGCGTTGTCCATCGCCACGTCCGGCGCTTTGGGATCGATGTCGCAGCCGACGGCCTCTTTACAGCCGAGCACGAGCGCGCCGATGGAGAGGATGCCGCTGCCGCAGCCGAGATCGAGTACGCGCTTGTCCGGCGCGGCGAGCGTTTCGATCGCTTCGAGACACATGCGCGTCGTGGCGTGGCTGCCGGTTCCGAAGATGAGACCCGGATCAAGCCGCAGCGGGACGCGCCCGTCCGCGGGCTGCTCCTCCCACGCGGGGACAACGACGAGCTTTTCCCCGATGGGCAGGGGCTTATAATACTGCTTCCAGTTGTTCTCCCAGTCCTCGTCGGCAATGATGCGCGTCTCCACGCTGTAGCCCGCCGCGCGCACTGTCTCAAGCACGCTCTCGCCCTCGGCATCGCAGGAAAGCCAGAACTTCACGCGCGACACGCCGGAAAAGCTTTCCTCCAGCGCCTCATCCACATAGTCCCAGCAGGCGCGGTTATTTTCCAGAAAATCATGGAAATCCCGTTCGTTTTCAATGCTCATCCCGCCGACACCGAGCTCGGCGAGCGTGTTGCAGAGCTCCTCCGGATCATCCCCGCCGGGAACGGTACATTCCAGCCATTGCATAGCGTTGTCTCCTTTATTACATATCTGTCGAAAGTGTAACGTTGTTTTTTCGCCGTGTCAAGGAAAATTCCGTCCCCGTTCCCTTGCAGTTTGGGCGGACATTTGTTAGAATAAAGTGTTATAAAATGTTTTCTTTTTTTGTAATTAAAAAATGGAGATATAAACCGAATGAAATACGCAAACTGGAATGTGCCGGGGCACGGCGCGGAGATTCCCCGCGCGCTGCTCACCGCCGGCTGTACGCCGCTGCTCGCGGCGATCCTTCACCTGCGCGGGCTCTCCGAGCCCGGCGCGGCGCGCTCGTTCCTCCGCGGCGGCGCGGAAACGCTCACAAACCCTCTTGAACTCACCGGCATGGTGGACGCCGTGCAGCGTCTCACCCGCGCCGTGGCAACGGGTGAACACGTCGCCGTATACGGCGATTACGACGTGGACGGCATCACCGCCGCGTGCCTGCTCACCGATTACCTCCGAGAGCGCGGCCTCACCTGCGAGCTGTACATCCCCGACCGCATCCGCGAAGGATACGGGCTCAACAACGCCGCCATCGATACGCTTGCGGCAAAGGGCGTCACGCTCATCGTGACGGTGGACTGCGGCGTTACGAATCTGGAAGAGACGGCCTACGCCGCGCAGCGCGGCGTGGACATGATCGTGACCGACCACCATGAGTGCCGCGAAGCTCTCCCGGAGGCGGAGGCGGTCGTCGATCCCAAGCAGCCGGACAGCAGCGGCGTCGGCACGGCGCTTGCTGGCGTCGGCGTGGCGTTCAAGCTCGTGTGCGCCATGGACGGCGATGCGGATAAAATGCTCGCGCGCTACGGCGATCTCGTCGCGGTCGGCACAGTGGCGGACGTGATGCCGCTGCTCGGCGAAAACCGCTTCATCACGCGCTGCGGTCTGCAGAAGATTGCCGCGGGCGACTGCCGCCCGGGATTCCTCGCGCTGGCGGAGGAGGCGGGCGTGCGCGATAAGCCGTTCACCGCTTCAACCGTGGGCTTCTCGCTTGCCCCGCGCATCAACGCCGCCGGACGGCTCGGCGAGCCGAGTCTCGCGGTGCGGCTGCTGGAGGAGACCGTTCCCCGCCGCGCCCGCGCTCTGGCCGCGGAGCTGTGCGCCAAAAACCGCGAGCGGCAGGCGCTTGAAATGGACATCTGGCGCGAGGCCGTCGAGCGGCTGCACGGCGAGCGGCCGGACGCGCCCATCGTGCTCGCAGCAGAAAACTGGCATCCCGGCGTGATCGGCATCGTCGCCTCGCGCCTGACGGACGCCTACAGCGTCCCCGCGGTGATGATC
>CAVEPP010000296.1:0-2762 GCA_963617605.1 Alloprevotella sp.
TCTTGCCGACGATCTTCATCTCCTGCGTGATATGGCCGCGGGAGAATTTCATCTCGTAGATATTGCCGTTTTTGAAAACGCGCACCTCGAGCCAGTCTGAAAGGGCGTTCACCACGCTCGCGCCGACGCCGTGCAGACCGCCGGAGACCTTATAGCCCCCGCCGCCGAACTTGCCGCCCGCGTGCAGCACCGTGTAGACGACCTCGAGCGCGGGCTTGCCCGTCTGCTCCTGAATGTCCACGGGGATGCCGCGGCCGTTATCGGTCACGCAGATGCTCTCGCCGTCTTCGATAGAGACCTCGATATGCGTGCAGAAGCCCGCGAGCGCCTCGTCGATGGCGTTATCGACGATCTCGTATACAAGGTGATGCAGACCGCTCGAGCTCGTCGAACCGATGTACATGCCCGGGCGCATACGCACCGCTTCCAGACCTTCGAGGACCTGGATCTGACTGGCGTCATAGGAATTGGGATTGACTGGTGTATTATCCGACATGGGTGTTCCTCCATGAGTTTAATCAAAGGATATATTTTCCGCGCGCTTCAAAAGCGTCGCGGTGTTGAGCTGCGATAGATAGATCCGGGTCTTTCCGTCCTCCCGGCAGACGACGAACGATTTGGGAAGATCGTCCGCCACGTTCACGACCTTGCCCGCCTTCTCCGCGGCGCGGAGCGCTTCCCGCGTGATATGCGAAGAGCTGGCGTTATCGAGATCGCACACGGCGACGATGCTGTCGGTCCGCACGACCGTTTCCGCGCCTAAATGGAGGTACATGCTTCGTTTACCCGTCCTTTGTCCATATAAAGTACGCGCCCGCCCGTCATGCGCTCAACGCTCGCCGCCTCGCAGCAGCTCACGAGCGTCTGTCCGCCGCCGATGCGGTTCAAAACAAACTCCTGCCGGGCGCTGTCGAGCTCCGACAAAACGTCGTCGAGCAGCAGCACCGGCGTCTCGCCGGTCTCGGCGAGGAATATCTCCCGCTCGGCGAGCTTTAAGGAAAGCGCCGCCGTGCGCGTCTGTCCCTGGGAGGCGTAGCTCCGCGCGTCCGCACCGTTGATGGCGATCACAAGATCGTCCTTATGCGCGCCGACGAGACAGAGACCGCTCTCAATCTCCGCGCTGCGCAGCTGGCGCTGCCGCTCGGAAACGGCCTCGTAAATTCCCCGCTCGCCCGCCGCGGTGTCGGTCACCGTCGAAACGGTGGTATAGGTGAGCGTAAGGTCTTCGGTGCCGCGGGAAAATTCGCTCTGCACGCTTTGCGCGGCCTCGGCGAGTCTTCTTGCAAACGACGCGCGGTAACGGATGATCTTTGCCGAGCACATACACATCCCGTCCGAGAACACGTCCAGCGTATCCAGAAGCGAGGGTTTTTCCCGCCAGTCACGCAGTATGCGCGTTTTATTCTCCTGCAGCCGCCGGTATTCGGCGATGAGCGCACCATAGCCGGGCCGGAGCTGGGTGATGGCGGCATCGAGCATCCGCCGCCGGAGCGAAGCCGCGCCGCGGATCATCGAAAGATCATCCGGGGAAAAGAGGATCGCTTTCAGACACTGGTCCGTCTCCCCCGCCGAGAGCTTCACGCCGTTGCGCTTCATCGTGCGCGTCCGGCCGCGGCGGAGCAATATCTCCATGCGCTGTTCGCGCTCGGAAGCGAAATACTCCCCGCGCACCGCCGCCTCGTCCTTTTCAAAGGCGATGAGCTCCTTATCGTAATATGTCCGGAAGCTCTTTGCGCCGGTGAGCATATACACCGCTTCGAGGAGCGTCGTTTTCCCCTGCGCATTCGCGCCCGCGATGACGTTCACGCCCGGCGAAAATTCACACCGACCGCCCTGCAGCAGACGGAAATTCTCCGTCTGCACCGCGTCGACGCGCATCAGCCTTCCGCGCGCAGACGCACGGGCAGGATCATGTAAAGGAAGCTGTCGCCGCCGTCCTCCGGTGTGATGATGCAGGGGGCGCTGCCGTTCACGATGTTGATGCGCAGCGTGTCGGCGGGCGCGGCCTTGAAAGCGTCCATGAGATAGCTGTTGTTGAAGCCGACGATCATCCCGCCGCCGTCGCCCTCGAGCGGGCAGCAGTCCTCCGCGCGGCCGAGCGGCGTAGCGCAGGTGATGGTGAGCAGGTTATCCCCGAACACGCACCGGAGCGGGTTTTTCGTGCGGTCGTCGATGATGAGGCTCACGCGGTCGGTGCAGCGGATGAGATCGGCGCGCTGCGCTTTGAGCTGGATGGGAAATTCGCCGGGAACGGTCTTGCGGTAGTTCAGAAATTCGCCCTCGAGACGGCGGGAGATGAGCACCGTGTCGCCTACAGAGAACGAAACATGCTTGCTGCCGACGGCGATCTTCACCGGCTCCTCGGGACTCATGCAGATCTTTTCGAGATCGGAGAGCGCCGCGCCCGGCACGATGAATTTAAGGCTTTCCACATCGCACGTCTCCACGGCCTCGCGGCGGAGCGCCATGCGGTAGCCGTCCACGGCGACCATGGTCATAATGTTGTTATCGACCTCGATGAGCGCGCCGGTATACACCGGGCGGGACTCGTTCGTGGAGATGGCGAAGCTCGTCTCGGCGATCATGCGCGCCATCGTGTCCTGCGGCAGGGAGAGATTGCTGCAGTAATCGAGCGACGGGAGATCCGGAAAATCGTCCGACGCCGTGCCGGAGATGTTGTAGTCGGCGTTGCCGCAGGCGATGTTCACGGCATTATTTTCGTCCGAGCAGACCGAAACGATGCCGTCCGGCAGCTTGCGCAC
>CAVEPP010000297.1:0-2759 GCA_963617605.1 Alloprevotella sp.
CTTGTAGGGAATCTGGCGGAACGGCGCGGAAGAAGCGATGTTGTAGGTGCCGAACTTGGCAAAGATGGGGGGCAGCACGTCCTCCAGTACCGCGAACACATCCTCCTGCGTGGCGAAGGCCATTTCCATATCCATCTGATAGAACTCGCCGGGAGAGCGGTCGCCGCGCGCGTCCTCGTCGCGGAAGCAGGGCGCGATCTGGAAATAGCGGTCAAAGCCAGATGTCATCAGCAGCTGCTTGAACTGCTGCGGAGCCTGCGGCAGGGCGTAGAACTTTCCGGGGTGCTTTCTGGCGGGGACCAGATAGTCACGCGCGCCCTCGGGGCTTGACGCCGTCAGAATCGGGGTCGTGATCTCAAGGAAGTTGTGCTCCATCATCGCCTTGCGCAGCGCCGCGATCACCTGGCAGCGGAGAATGATGTTCTGCTTGACAGCGGGGTTTCTGAGATCGAGATAGCGGTACTTGAGGCGCTGGGTCTCGTCTGCCTCGCGGCTGCGGTTAATTTCAAACGGCAGCTCGTTGTGGATGCACTTGCCGAGAATTTCAATTTTCTCCGGCACGACTTCCACGTCGCCGGTGGCCTGCTTGGGGTTCTTGCTGGCGCGCTCGCGCACGGTGCCGGTGACAGAGATTGTCTACTCCTTGTTGATGGACTTGACAATGTTCATCATGTCTTCCGTTTCGACCACGATCTGCGTCGTGCCGTAGAAATCGCGCAGGACGACGAAGGCAAAATTGCTGCCGACGACACGCACGTTTTCCATCCAGCCGCAGAGCGCAACTTGCTTGCCGCAGTCGGCCAGCCGCAGCTCGCCGCAGGTATGGGTTCTGGATTGCATCATAATGGTATCCTTCCTTCTTGTGTAGAATGGTTGTTTCTTACTTCAAAATCGTTCCCTGCCGCATGCGCTGCATGCCGTCGAGGATGATTTGGATGGCGTTTTCACGCGAGACGGTCACCTGCTCGCCGGCTCTGAGGTCCTTGAGCGAAAGCGTGCCCGCGGCGATTTCATCTTCTCCGAGGAAAATGACGTAGGGAATGGACAGCTTATCGGCGTACTGGATTTTCGCCTTGAATTTTTTCGCCTCGGTGTAGAGCTGGGTGCGGATGCCGGTTTCGCGCAGCTCGGTCGCAAGCGCAATGGCGGGCGTCAGATCCTCTGTCATCGGCAGCACCAGAACGTCCGCCGGGGCCGTGGGCCAGTCGGGGTTCAGCATCTGCTGCTCGGAGAGCACATAAAATAGCCGCGTCAGGCCGATCGAAATGCCGACGCCCGGCAGCTGCCGGTCGGTGTAGTACTCGGCGAGATTGTCGTACCGGCCGCCGGAGCACACAGAGCCAATCTCCGGGTGGTCCAGAAGCGTCGTCTCATAGACCGTTCCGGTATAGTAATCCAGGCCGCGCGCAATCGTAAGATCGACCGCGAAATTTTCCTCCGGCACGCCGAAGGCCGCCAGATACTTTGTAACTGTCGTCAGCTCATCGAGGCCCTGGTCGAAGATCTCGTTTTTGCCGCGGTAGCTCTCCAGACTTGCCAGAACCTCCGCATTCGTGCCGCGGATGGCGATAAATTTCAGAATTTCGTCCGCAAGCCCGCGCGTTAAACCGCAGTCGTCCACCAGAATTTCGCCGACCTTCTCTGCGCCGATCTTGTCGAGCTTGTCCACGGTGCGCATGATATCGCCCGATTTTTCCGAAAGGTCCAGCATCGCGTAAAAGCCGTTGAGAATCTTGCGGTTATTGACGCGGATCTGGAAGCGCTGCAGACCCATGGTCCGGAAGGTCTTATAGATGATCGACGGAATTTCCGCCTCATTTACGATCGAAAGCTTGCCGTCTCCGATGATGTCGATATCCGCCTGATAGAACTCGCGGAACCGGCCGCGCTGCGCCCGCTCGCCGCGGTAGACCTTGCCGATCTGGTAGCGGCGGAAGGGGAACGAAAGCTCATTATAATGAAGCGCAACGTATTTTGCCAGCGGGACCGTCAGATCAAAGCGGAGGGCCAGATCGCTGTCTCCCTTCTGGAAGCGGTAGATCTGCTTTTCCGTCTCGCCGCCGCCCTTGGCCAGCAGCACGTCGGCCGCCTCGATTGCCGGCGTGTCGAGCGCGCAGAAGCCATATAAGCTGTACGTTCTGCGCAGCGTTTCCATCATCGCCTCCATCTGGGCCTGCGGCCCCGGAAGCAGCTCCATAAAGCCGGAGAGCGTGTGTGGTCTGATTTGTGCCATGTCTGTGTTCCTCTCTATATCTTGATGTTGTATGGTTCTTTTAAAATTTCTGCAAAATTCAAAAATCTGCGTAGGGGCCGATGCCGAGCACAGCCGTTCGCGACAACGGAGCGTTACGGATGTGGCCTGCCCCTTTGCGGGTACACATCGGCCCGGCGGCATGCACCGATTTTTCGAAAATCACCGGCGAATTCGAGGGTTCCCTTGGGGCGATGTGGGCATCGCCCCCTACGAACGTCCCGGAGGGTTTTCCAAATAAAAAGATACTCCCATCCCTGTATTGGGACGAGAGTACCGAAGATACTTCGTGGTGCCACCCAAATTCGAAGAGCGCCGCTCTTCCTCCATTCCGCGCTGACGGGGCGGGACCCGGCGATTTCGAGAAAGCTCTCTTATACGCCCGCTCGGCGGATGTCCTTCGCGCAGCTGGCCGCAGAAATCTTTCAGCGTTCGATTTCCTCTCTGTCCGGCGTATCTGCGTTACTGCTTCCGCGTCCTTGCGGCTATGAAATGCTCAGTGCATCTT
>CAVEPP010000298.1:0-2746 GCA_963617605.1 Alloprevotella sp.
CCCGTGACCGCGACGCCCCGCCCGGCGGATACGCCGCAGCCGGGCGAAGCAACGCCGGAGGCAAGCGCCGAGGTATCCATGACGCCGAAGCCGACCGCCGAGCCGACGCCGACGCCCTCGGGCGCCAAGGCGCAGCGCGACGGCGATCTCATCGTCCCCGCCGACTGGGGCGCTACCGTGCCCGAGCGCGCGAACGCGGTGTACGACAGCCACTTTGACCGCTCCTGCATGATCGGCAACTCGCTCGTTGAGGGCTTCCTCATGTGGTCCGGCGTAACGAACATGCGCTACATTTACGGCACCGGCGCGGTCGTGAACAACGTTCTCGGCACGCTCGATCTCTCGCCGCTGACGCTCAACGACTCGGATTACTATCATGACATTTATCTCATGTTCGGCCTGAACGAGGTCGGCACGGACGTAAACTCCTTTGTTCAGAGCTATAAAACGCTCATCGAGTATGTCCGCGAGCACCAGACGAAGGCGAATATCTATGTCATCTCCGTCACGCCCGTCACGCAGGACGTGGACGCCGATCCCAACGAGGTGCAGAGCATGGAGCGCATCAACGCCTTTAACTCCGCGCTCAAGCAGCTCTGCGTAGACGAAAAGTGCTGGTATCTCGACATCTACTCCATGCTTGTGGACGAGTACGGCTTCCTTTCGAGCGACTATGCCTTCGCCGGAGACGGTAAGCATTTTGAAAAATCCGGGTATGTCGCCTGGGCAAATTACATGAAGACCCACTATGTAGACGAGGGCCTTCTCACCGAATAAGAAACGAGGTAAACGTATGAAAAAAACCATTTCTCTGCTGCTCGCGCTCTGCTGCCTCTTTGCCGTGCTCACCGGCTGCGGCAGCTCGAAAAAGACGATGGAGCCGCGCGCGTTTGTGGACGACCTGCTCGCAAACGCCAACTTTACCGACAGCCTCAGCCAGCTCGACGACGCCGTGATCCCCCAGTACTACGGCGTGGACAGCGCCGACTATAAGAGCGCGCTCGTCTACTGCGGCACCGCGGCGACCGCCGAGCAGATCGTCTGCTTCGAGGCCGTGGACGCCGCCGCCGCGCAGCGCCTGCTCACCGCGCTCCAGACATTCGTTGCCGACCGGATCGAAGCCTACAAGAGCTACGGCCCCGCTGCCGCCATGTCGCTCGAAAGCGCGCCGGTGAAGACGATCGGAAACTACGTCATCGCCGTCGTCTGCGCCGACAGCGACAGTGCGCTCAAAGTCGTCGATCAGTACGCCTGAAAATCAAAAACACCCCTGGAATACGAAGAAGCTGCAGCGGCGCATGAGCGCTTGCTGCAGCTTCAATCTTTATTGACTTTCGGGTTATCTGTCCGGCAGAGTATATAGTCGATAGATACGCCGTAATAATTGGCGAACTGGATGAGCATATCGTATCCGGCCTCTCGTGCGCCGCTCTCATAGCGGCTGATGCTGTTCTGGTTGAGATTCAAATCGAGGGCAACTTTTAACTGGGTGAGATTCTTCTTCTCCCGCAGCTCGCGCAATCGGTTCTTTATATGCATCACCCCCTTGACACGAGAATACCATTTTGGTATATTAAAAATATCCCAAAATGGTATTTTTATGAGGTGATGAAAATGAAAAGAAGAAAAACATCCTGCTTTTTACTCGCGGTACAGATACTGTCCGTCCTCCTGTGCCTGTGCCTGACCGGCTGCGGAAGCAAGGAACGGGTACCGGATTCCTACATTGATGCAGAAATCCAGAATTCCATAAAGAACAAAAATTCTCGTTTGCTGAGAAAAGAACCGGAAAGCTATAGTTTTTCAGTAGAGCATTCACCAGATAAATCCATGCATACGGATAATGTCAGTGTAAGTATTGATTTTCAATTTCCGTATGGAACCGCTACCTATTTTGCAAATGGAAGCTATCAGTATATGAGAAACAACGACGTATGGGATGGTTCTATCCATATTCAAACATCCCCGTCATTTTCTCTGGATGAAAAGAAGCTCTGCACCACGCATGAGATGCCGGGAGCCACGATCACAGTCAGCTCGATCAATCTGGAAGCGGAAACAATTACTTGTGAATACTCCTTTAATGCATATGTTCATACGGGAGTACTCACTGGCGAGTACAGGCAGATCGAAGGATCGGGAACTTTTCCGCTTGAAAAGTCCACATGGTCTTATATATCTAATAGAGCGGCATACAGCTTTACAATAGCATATGACGGTGAGAGACTACGTTCTGTATTTCACCGGATCGTGGCATCGAAAATCTATAAAGCCCCTATATATTAGCCCCGCCGGAAGCTCCGGCGGGGCTTTTGTCTGTTCGGCTTAACTTTTCGGCGGATCCGCCGTTTTGATTTCCTCCGGACATTCCTCCGGGATCCCGGCAAGGGATGTGAGCAGCGAGAGCACACCGGCGATCAGCGACGTGCTGCCGACCATCAGCCAGTTGATCTCCGAGATCACGACGGATGTGCCGATGGCGGCGAGAGCGGTCTGCGCCACGGTCTTCAGCGCGCGGATGCCGGCCTTTCGCAGCCAGTCCTTCCAGCAGCGTTTCATGCAATACCCCCTTTGGCCTGTATCTTAGGGGTACGCCTCATTTCATAATATGGAAAGAGCGCTCCGCATGTGCGGAGCGCTCAGTCTGTAAAAAGCCTCGCAGAGTTTGCGCCCGCAGGCGCAAACAGAGTCTTGATCATTTTCTCCGGCGGCGTGTACGTCGGAGAAAATACCTCTCGGCTCGCAA
>CAVEPP010000299.1:0-2742 GCA_963617605.1 Alloprevotella sp.
ACTCGAAGTTTCATAGTATCGCCTCCATATCGATTTTTTCTTCTGCTGATCCATTGCCACTATAATTTAGCACCGGATCATCGATTTTTCAACAAAACACCCATAAATATGACGTTAATTCGTTCGACATGATTCGACACGGCGTGGATATGCATATCATTTTTAGAAACGGATAATTCACAGAAATCCTTGTGCCGAACGCAATACCCGGCTTCACCATACGCGGTCATGCGCTTTTGCTGTGATAATATACCAAACATGACCGCGCTTCCCGGGGTTTTTTCGGATTGATGTTTTTCCGTCGCTATGATATGATGGCGCGTGAAAGAAACAGGAGTGTGAACGCCTTATGAGAATGCGGAAAAAACCGAACCTGATCCCCCGGATGGAGCGCTGTGCTGCGGTGCAGATTCAGACACCGGAAGACTATAAAGGCCGCTGGGCGGAGGAGTTTTCGCAATACCGCGAGATCCGTCTGGAGCTTGGCTGCGGCAAGGGCCGCTTCACCTGCGAGCAGGCGCTCCGCGAGCCGGACGTACTGCTGCTTGCGCTCGAAAAGGTGCCGGATGCGATGGTTGTGGCGATGGAGCGCGTTGTGGAGCAGGGCATACCGAACGTCCGCTTTCTCGACCGGGACGCCGAGCTTCTGCCGGAGATGTTCGCGCCGGGCGAAATTTCCCGGCTGTACATCAATTTCCCCGACCCGTGGCCGAAAAAGAAGCAGTTCAAGCGCCGCCTGACCGCGCCGGAGTTTCTCGATAAATACCGCGCGCTGCTGCCCGAGGGCGGGGCGGTCTGGTTCAAGGCCGACAATGAACCGCTCTTCGACTGGTCGCTCGAATCGTTCCGCGGCTGCGGCTGGGCGCTCGCCGATATGCCGGAGGGTACGCCCATGACCGACTACGAAGCGCGCTTCACCGAGATGGGGCTGCCCATCCACCGCGTTGTGGCGACGCGCCCGTAAGTATTTATATGGTAAGAATCGGAAATTTGGAGCTCGCCGGGCGGCTCTTTCTCGCGCCGATGGCCGGCGTGACGGACGCCTCGTTCCGGCTCCTCTGCCGGAGACACGGCGCAGCGCTTGCCACGAGCGAGATGATCTCCTCCAAGGCGCTCATGTACCAGGACGGCAAGACGAAGACGCTGCTCGTCCGGCCCGAGGTGGATACGCCGCTCGCCGTGCAGATCTTCGGGAGCGACCCGTCGTGCATGGCGGAGGCCGCGTGCAAGGTGATGGACCTTTGCCGCCCCGAGATCATCGATATCAACATGGGATGTCCCGTCGGGAAGGTCGTAAAGTCCGGCGACGGGAGCGCGCTTATGAAAACGCCCGATCTCGCGGCAAAGATCATCGAAGCGGTCGTCCATGCGGTGGACGTGCCCGTGACGGTCAAGTTCCGCAAGGGCTTTGATAAGGGCAATATCAACGCCGTGCCGTTTGCCGAAATGTGCGAGAGCGCGGGCGCCGCGGCGGTCGCGGTGCATGGCCGCACGAGAGCACAGATGTACGCGGGACAGGCTGACTGGGACATCATCCGCGACGTGAAGCGTGCGGTGCGCATCCCGGTATTCGCTAACGGCGACGTCTGGACGGCGGAGGACGCCGAGCACATTCTGCGCTACACCGGCGCGGACGCGGCGCTCATCGGGCGGGGAAGCTTCGGCAACCCGTGGCTTTTTGAGCAGGGCAACGCGCTCCTCGCCGGAGAGAGCGTTCCGCCGCTCCCGCCGCTGCGCGCGCGGATGGAGGAGGCACTCGGCCAGATCACGATGGCGTGCTCGCTCAAGGGCGAGAAGATCGCCATTCTGGAAGCGCGCAAGCAGCTTTGCTGGTATCTGCGCGGGGTGTCCCACGCAGGGTATTATAAGCAGCAGATCGTATCGATGAATACGCTTGCCGACGCGGAGAAGATCGTCCGCGGCATACAGCGCGATCTGAGGTGACAGCATGACAAAAGACGAGGAAAAAGGATATATCGCGCGCGTTCTTGCCGGAGACGAGAGCGCCTATGAGCCGCTCGTGACGGAAAACCAGACGAAGGTATACCGTCTCGCGCTGCGCATTCTGAAAAACGAGGCCGACGCCGAGGACGCCGCACAGGAGGCGTTTCTCAAGGCGTACACCTCGCTTGCCGATTTTCGCGGCGACAGCCGGTTTTCCGTGTGGCTCTACCGGCTGACGAACAACATATGCATCGACATGCTGCGCAAAAATAAGCGCGCCGTCATTGTGTCGCTCCAGACGGAGGACGATGACGGCGAAGAGACCGAGCTCGCCATTCCTGACGAGCGCTATTCCCCCGAACGGCTCGCCGAGCGCGCCGCCGACCGGGACGCCGTGCGTTCAGCGCTTGCCTCGCTGCCGGACGACTGCCGCGAAATTCTCGCCCTGCGCGAGAGCGCGGGACTGAGCTACGACGAGATCGCCGCGGCGCTCTCGCTTGAGGTCGGCACGGTCAAATCCCGGCTCAACCGCGCGCGGAAAAAGCTCTGCGCGGCGCTTCTCGAAAGCGGGAACTTTTCCGACCGTTTCCCGTCCAAACAAGGGAAGGGGTGTGAAGCGTGAAAAACTGTGAATACTATGAAGAGCTGATCGGCGCGGCGATCGACGGCGAGATCACCGCCGACGAAGAAACGGAGCTTCGCGCCCATCTGGCAGACTGTGAAAGCTGCCGGAGCTTTTACGAAGCGATGCAGGCGATATCCGGTACGGATGAAATGCTCGGCGATGTGCCGGAGGAC
>CAVEPP010000300.1:0-2739 GCA_963617605.1 Alloprevotella sp.
TCCTGACTTTTAACTACAAAGAAGGCGCGAAAACCATCACGTTTGCCGACTTGCATGACGCGATAAACAAGAAAAGTGGTTCGGATTTGGATTGCTCCGCTGCACCACGTCAGAAGGGGCAAACACCGTTCCGTTTCCGCCTTGCGGCGAAAACTGCACTATGTTAGCCCCTTCTTCCTTTCCGAATCGAACCCACTTTGTTGGGCTTCGATTCGGTTTTTTTATTTGAGCACTTGCATTGTATAATGCATGGTGCTATAATAACGCCGCTATCGATAATAATATTATTGATGCAAGGAGGGCGAGCATTATAGCAAATCGGGATCATTCTCTGGACAGTGGCATCATCCGCGCGGCATTTGAGGAATTTCTGTCCTGCGGCTTTCAGAATGCTTCTCTCCGTAAGATCACGGAGAAGGCCGGCGTTACCACCGGCGCGATCTATACGCGGTATAAGAACAAGGACGCGCTTTTTGTCAGTCTTCTGCAGGATTTTCTGGGCGGATTAGAGGAAAAATTCTCTCCGGCCTTAGCAGAGTATGAAACGGCAGAACGCCTCGGCACGACGGACGCGCTGCTCCGTGCGATCGATTTTGAAGAGCATATCTATTTTGATCTCCTGACTGAGCATCCCGACGAGTGTACTCTCTTTTTCAGCCGGAGCGACGGCAGCTCCGTAGAGGCTATGCTCAACAGCATGATGGAGCTGAAAACCGAGCAGACCGTCGCGTTTTTCGCGCGGGTATACGGCAAGGCTCCGGATCCGGACGCCGTGCGGCTGCTGATGGGATCGCAGTTCTGGTATTTCCGGCGGCTGCTGGACGAGCGGCCGGAGAAGGAAAAACTGCTTGCCTGCCTCCATACGCTTCTTACATTCTTTAACGCCGGATGGCGGCAGCTGTGCGACACATTGCAATAAGAAACGAAAGCTTTCGGGCGGTTTATCCGCCCGTTTCTTTCGGATAACAGTTAGACAACGCTAACTAAGAAAGAGTATGGTATGATTGATTTTTCCTTTGAATTTCAATACGCGGAGGAGACGTCACCGACGCTCCGGCAGACAGAGGGACACATTTCCAAGGGACGCTGCGTTGTTCTCTGCGGCGGCAGCGGATGCGGAAAATCCACGCTTCTCCGATGCATGAACGGGCTGATCCCGCAGTTTTACGAAGGCGAGCTGAAAGGCTTCTGCCGTCTCAACGGCAGGGACACGGAAGGTCTCAGCATCGGCGAGATCGGCGAGCTGGCAGCTTCCGTCTTTCAGGACCCACGCAGCCAGTTTTTCACCGTGAACAGCTCGAACGAAGTGGCGTTCGGGCTGGAGAACCACTGCCTGCCGCAGGAACAGATCCGGCAGCGGGTGGACGAAGCATTCCGCGTGTTCCATTTGGAACGTCTCCAGGACCGCAATGTCTACGAGCTTTCCAGCGGCGAACGGCAGCTCATTTCTATTCTCTCCGCCTGGGCGATGGATGCGGACATTTTCCTTCTCGACGAGCCGACGGCGAATCTGGATCACGCAGCGACGCAGCAGCTCAAAACCATCCTGCTCGCACTGAAACAGCAGGGAAAGACGCTTCTGCTCAGCGAGCACAGGCTCTACTATCTTGTGGATATCGCCGACGAGTACTGGGTCATGGAGAACGGCGCGATTCGGACAAAGTACACCGCGGAGGAGGCGCTGGCACTCTCACCGGAGCAGCTCCGCGCACTTTCGCTCCGTCCGCTTGATCTTACAAAGATCACAGTACCGGAGAAACCGGTGATACCGAAAGATTCTCCCTCGGCACTTTCCGTCTCCAACGTCCGCTATGCCTACGGAAAGAACGCGGATGCTACGCTCTCCGACGTAAGTTTCACAGTACGGGAGCACGAGATCGTCGGGCTTGTCGGCGCGAATGGGTGCGGTAAAACGACAATAGGCAAGGTGATCGCTGGGCTCTATCGCCCGAACGGCGGCAAGATCGCGCTTTACGGCAAGCTGCTCAAGCCGAAGCAATTACAGAAGCAAGTCCTTTTCATCATGCAGGAGGCGGAGTTCCAATTTTTTACCAACTCCGTTCTGCATGAACTGCAGTACGGACATGCCGTAACGCCGGATTTTGATAAAAAAGCGGAAATGCTTTTGAAAAACATGGGTATGTACCTCCTGCTCCTTATCTGCGAAAAGGCGTTCAGGCTGGATTTCCGCTTCATCTGGCCGTTCTTCAAGACGTTTGACGCCGCGCGGCTTGGACAGTTCTGCGTGTATATCCCGGTGTTCGCGCTGTTCTTCATCCTCAACAACAGCAAGATCATGGCATCCTCGCGCTGCAATGCGGCGTATAAACCCGGCTTTGCTGGATTTATGGGCTGCTGGTGGCGCAATGCGCTGATGATGGTCGGCGGCGTACTCATCATCGTGCTGCTTGAGTACATCCCGTTCTTTATGAACATCGCCCCCGGTGCCGACCTTCTCTTCGGCTCTACTTTCGGCGGGCCGTTCATGTCACTGCTCATTCTGTTTGTGCCGCAGGTACTGGTGTTCAGCATCATCTGCACCTATACCTACCGCCGCACCGGCAACGTCTACACCGGTGCTCTGACGGTCGCTTCCCTCGCCTGCTGGATCGTAACCGGCGGCTCGTCCATGCTGTAAAATATCCTGTAAATGCAACAAGCTGCCCGTATGGGCAGCTTGTTGCCCAGCCTGTCGAAAAACGCGGTACAGGATCAGGCCAGCACCGCGTTTCTGCGTTG
>CAVEPP010000301.1:0-2722 GCA_963617605.1 Alloprevotella sp.
CCCTCGGGACGATGTCCCGGCGTTCATCGAAAACCGGCTCGGCTCACTTGCCGCCGCGATGGAGTAATACATATAGATATGTAGTGGCATTGTCTCCGAAGAACCTTTTCTTCGGAGACGTTCTGTTTTCCTTGACGGATTCGCCGGAGGAATCTATAATTAATCTGTTAAAATACTTTTGGCGGGGTGACCCGCCGGGGGAGGTACTTGCATCTTGACGCAGGACGAAAAGAAACAGTTAAAGATCGCCGCCTGCAAAGTGCGCCTCGGCATCATCGAGGGCGTATACGCGGCAAAATCCGGGCATCCGGGCGGAAGCCTTTCCGCCGCCGATGTGCTCACCTATCTCTATTT
The DNA here is from genome assembly GCA_963617605.1 of Alloprevotella sp. Lineage (GTDB taxonomy): Bacteria > Bacillota > Clostridia > Oscillospirales > Oscillospiraceae > Apopatocola. Next base: position 355 of record CAVEPP010000301.1, read on the forward strand.
CAAGCATATGAACGTGGATCCGCAGGATCCGCACTGGGAAAACCGCGACCGCTTTGTGCTCTCCAAGGGCCATGCGGCCCCGGCGCTCTATTCTGTGCTCGCCAACCGCGGCTTTTTCCCCGTGGACGAGCTCAAGACGCTTCGTCATATCGGCAGCCGTCTGCAGGGGCATCCCAACATGAACCTCACGCCCGGCGTGGACATGTCCACCGGCTCTCTCGGCCAGGGCGTTTCCACGGCGGCAGGCATGGCGCTCGGCGCGAAGCGGCTCGGGAACGGTGTGCGCGTGTATACGCTCCTCGGCGACGGCGAGATCGAGGAGGGCCAGGTCTGGGAGGCGATGATGTTCGCCTCGCACTATAAGCTGGACAATCTGCTCGTGTTCGTTGACAACAACAATCTGCAGATCGACGGTGCCGTGAGCGACGTTATGAGCCCTTATCCGATCGACGAGAAGTTCGCCGCGTTCGGTCTCTTTGTGCAGACTGTGGACGGCCACGACTTTGACGCGATCGACGAGGCCGTGGAGCGCGCCGAGGCGGAAAAGGGACGTCCCTCCGCGATCGTTCTCAAAACGGTCAAGGGCAAGGGCGTTTCCTTCATGGAAAATCAGGTGGGCTGGCACGGCAAAGCCCCCAACGAAGAACAGTACCATACCGCGATGAAAGAGCTTACCGCGGCGCTGCGTGAAGAGGAGGCAGAATGATGGCGGACGTTGTAAAAATTGCTACCCGCGACAGCTACGGCAACGCGGTGACGGCGCTCGCTGCCGAGCATGACGATATCCTTGTTCTGGACGCCGACCTCGCCGGCGCCACCAAAACGGCAATCTTCAAGAAGGCTTACCCCGACCGCCACATCAACTGCGGTATTGCCGAGGCGGATCTCATCGGCGTGAGCGCGGGCCTCTCCACGATGGGCTTTGTGCCGTTCTGCTCGTCGTTTGCGATGTTCGCGGCGGGCCGCGCCTTTGAGCAGGTGCGCAACACCGTCGGCTACCCGCATCTGAATGTTAAGATCTGCGCCACCCACGGCGGCATCTCCGTCGGCGAGGACGGTGCTTCCCACCAGTGCTGCGAGGATTTCGCGCTCATGCGCACGATCCCCGGCATGGTCGTGCTCTCCCCGGCGGACGACGTGGAAGCGCGCGCCGCCGTCAAAGCAGCCTATGAGCACAAGGGCCCGGTGTACATCCGCTTCGGCCGCGCCGCCGTTCCGGTGATCCACGAGGAAGAGAACTATTCCTTCGAGATCGGTAAGGCGGAGGTGCTCCGCCCCGGCACGGATGTCACCGTCGCCGCAACCGGCCTCATGGTTGCCGAAGCGCTCAAGGCGGCGGAAACGCTCGCTGCGGAGGGCATCAGCGCTCGTGTCATCAACGTCTGCTCCATAAAACCGCTTGACGAGGAGACCATCCTCGCCGCCGCGCGGGAGTGCGGAAAGATCGTCACCTGCGAGGAGCATAGCATCATCGGCGGTCTCGGCGAGGCCGTGTGCTCTCTCGTGAGCGAGAAGCATCCTGTGCCGGTGCGCCGCGTCGGTGTGAACGACGAATTCGGTCACTCCGGCCCCGCGGCAGCGCTGCTCGAAGAGATGGGCCTGTGCGCTTCGCACATCGCCGCCGTTGTCCGCGAGACCGTCAAGGGCTGACAGGTAGGATCAATAAAAGGGGGATATACCATGCGCTGCAGAACAACGATCAAATTCCACAACAGCACAGACCGCAGTGCGCTCGGCTTTGGCCGGGGCATCGTTCAGCTTCTCGAAGGCGTGGAGGAGTACGGCTCCATCAACCGCGCGACCGCTTCCATGGGCATGGCGTATTCCAAGGCGTGGAAGATCATCAATTCCATCGAAAAGGAATTTGACGTTCGCCTCATCGACCGCGAGGGCGCGCACGGCTCGCACCTGACGGACGAAGCGCGCACGCTGATCCGCCAGTATCACGAGGCGCTCGACGCCGCCGACGCCGCGGCACAGGCGGTCTTCCGCAAATACTATCCTTAATTCTTAAACAAAAATCGCTCCGGCACGGTTGGCCCGTGCCGGGGCATTTTTTTGCTCTTTCGTTGACAGAGACGCATGCGGCGTGGTACTATTCTCTGGTGAAAATACAGAAAAGGGAGGGACGCTGTTACGGCGGATAGGTCTCCGATTTACGCCCGGCGGTTCCGGGTGCTTGCAGCGGCGTTTCTGCTGCTGTTTTTTGGTTCGTTCCTGCTGGGGCGGTTTGCCGTCGCGCCGGGAACGCTTTTCCGCATTTTGTGGGACGCGCTGCGCGAGTGGGTGTGTAAACTCTTCGGCGCGGAAGCGCCGGTAGGACTGTATTCCGGCCAGGAGAAGGCGGTCGTGCTGAACATCCGTCTGC
>CAVEPP010000302.1:0-2717 GCA_963617605.1 Alloprevotella sp.
GCTTTGATGCTGCTCATATTAGCGCTCGCCGTCTTCCCCAGCAAAGCGCTTGCCGCTTCGGATGTTCCAATCCCCGGGATGGACGAGCTGATCGACACATTGCCGGAAGAGGCGGCGCCTATTCTCTCCGGCGTCTCGCCGGAGGAGCTGCCGCAGGAGGGGATATGGCGAACACTACTGCGAACGGCGTGGGAAAAGGTCCGCTCCTCTGCTGCCGATATCTGCCGGACGGGGGGAATCCTTCTTTGTGTGTGCGTTCTTGTATCGCTTACTGATACGCTCGATCTCGGCAGCCGCGCTCCGCCGTACATTACGTTTGCTGCTGTTGCGGTGATCGGCACGGCGACGATCTCAGACTTCCGCTCGTATCTCTCGCTGGGGACGGAAACACTCCAGACACTTTCGGACTATTCCCATGTCCTGCTGCCGGTACTTTCGTCCGCCGCGGCCGCATCCGGAGCAGCCGGGAGCGCGGCGGCAAAGTATGCGGCGACGGCAGTGTGCATGGACGTGCTCCTCTCCGCCGCGCAAAGCGTGCTCGTCCCGTGCGTGTGCGGGTATGCGGCGCTGTCCGTTGCCGACGCCGCTGTCGGCAACGAGATATTGAAAACCGCAAAGAAGATCATGAAAACGGTCTGCACCGCTCTTTTGAGCGCTGTGTGCGTGGCATTTACCGCGTGGCTTTCGCTCACCGGCGTCGTTACCGGTACAGCGGATGCGCTCGCCGCACGGGTGACAAAGACGGCGGTTTCCGCGGTGCTTCCGGTCGTCGGGAGCATTTTGTCCGACGCGGCCTCGACGCTTGCAGCCGCTGCAGGAACGCTCAAGGCGACGATCGGCATCTTTGGGCTGCTCGCAGTCGCAGCAATATGCCTACCGCCGGTTTTGACGCTCGGCGTGCGGTATTTCGTCTATAAGCTGACCGCCGCCGTGTGTGAGTGTGTAGCGGACAAGCGTTTTTCAGAGCTCATATCCAATCTCGGCACGTCATTCGCGCTTCTGCTTGCAATAAACGGCGCAGGGGCCATGATGCTCTTCCTATCCCTTTATTCTCTGATACAGACGGCGGTGTAAGCATATGACGGAATGGCTTTTTTCATGGATCCGTTCTCTGGTCGCGGCGTCGCTTCTCTCGGCGCTGGCGCTTCAGCTCACGCCAGAAGGGAGTGTAAAGCGCGTAACGCGCTTTACGTGCGGTATTCTACTTGCATGTACACTTCTTTCGCCTGTGCTGCGGACGGATGAGGCGTCGTTTTCGCTCGCGCTGGACGATTATCGGCGAACTGTTGCCGAGCTGACGGACGATCTGGAGGAGCAGGAAAATCAACTACTGCGAACATACATAGAACAGAAGACCGCGGCATACATATTGGACGAGGCACGATCCATAGGGATGCCGGAGCCGTCGGTTTCGGTGAAGGTGAAATGGGGGGATGAGAGCTGGGTACCCTGTGAAGTTACGATACGCGGAGAGATTACCGCCGAACAGCGTTACCGCCTGAGCTCTTATCTTGCCGCGGAGCTGGGTATTCCGGCAGAAAGGCAGCACTGGTCCGATGAGTGAGCGGAAATCTGCGTTAAGCTCCATTTTACAGAAGAAAAGCGTACTGATCCTTCTGCTGGGCGCGGGGCTGCTGCTTCTGCTCTGGCCAAAGTCGTCCGGCAGCGGTTTGGCAGGAAAAGACGAGGATGTATCCACTACAGAAGAAAAGCGGCTCTGCGCGGTGCTCTCGAAGATTGACGGCGTCGGAGAAGTGTACGCGCTGCTCTCCGAGGATCCGAACCACAGAGGCGAGTATTCTGGGGCGGTAGTCGTTTGCACCGGCGCAGGTTCGCCGGATATACGGCTTCGCATTATACAGGCCGTGAGCGCCTTCACCGGTCTCGGCAGCAATCGGATCATTGTGGAAGAATTGATATCTTAGGAGGATGATTATATGAAGACGGTAAATCTGCGTCCCCATCTCAAGCGAAACATTCTCATTGCGGCGGTGCTGCTGCTCGTGTGCGCGGCAGCATTTCTCAACTGGTCGTACAACCAGCGCTGGGGAGACGGCAACAGCGCTATGGCCGATGCCGAGGACGAAATGACGACCGCTGTGAACGCCGCGGGCGGCACACCGGAGGAATCATCCTCCGCAGCGCTCCCTGCGTCGGTGTCCGGGTACTTCTCGGAAGCGCGGCTCACGCGCCAGCAGTCGAGAGATCAGGCGCTTTCGCTGCTTGAAACGGCGGCTTGTGCCGAGTCTGCTTCGCAGGATGTCATTGACAGCGCCATGAACGAGATCACCGTCATGGCAAACTGGTCCCTGCTGGAAAGCAAAATCGAAAATGAGCTTCTTGCCAAAGACTTCGCTGACTGCGTAGTGTATCTCTCCTCGCAGGGCTGCACGGTCGCGGTCCCGTCCGGCGCGGACGGACTGACTGAAGCGCAGGTCGCCCAGATCACCGATGCCGTCCTCGCCAACACCGAGATGACGGCTGCCGCGATCAACGTGATCGAGGTGAGGAACTGAAAAAAGCGCGGAGGGAAAATCCCTTCGCGCTTTTTATATGGGGAATGATTACTTCATGCCGTTTTCGTAGGCCTCGATCATTTTCTTGACCATCTGGCCGCCGATGCTGCCGGCCTGGCGGGAGGTAAGCTCGCCATTGTAGCCGTTCGTAAGGTTCACACCGACCTGGCTGGCAGCCTCCATCTTAAAGCGATCCATCGC
>CAVEPP010000303.1:0-2712 GCA_963617605.1 Alloprevotella sp.
GAAAATGAATTGAACTCTATTTGCGCCTGCGGGCGCAAACTCTGCGAGGCTTTTTTGACAGTTTGAAATCCCTACGGAACTTTACTCCGGAGGGATTTCTGCCACAGGAAGAAAAATGTCCGCAGTAGGAAAACTTTTTGTTGACAGCGGCGCGGAACTGTGGTAAGGTAACACTCGAATTCCATAGAAGCTTTCAGGATCGCTTGAAACTGAAAGTGGAGGACACTCTGGAGAATCCCGTTCGATCGGGTGCCGAAGGTGCAAGGTCCGTACTCCGGGCCGAAACTCTCAGGCAAAAGGACAGGGCAGAATCGTGATAGACCGCGAAAATGTACGGGGTTATTTTCGAAACTGCATATTCTCTCCGGAGCTGCCGAAAACCGGCAGCTTTTTTCTATTTTTTAAGGAGGCCCCGCACATGTTCACCGCCATCGAAAACGCGCTCTACCCCGTGGTATGCGATCTCAACACATACCTTTCCAACTACATTCTTGTCTTTCTGCTCATCGCCGTCGGGCTGTGGTACTCGATCCGCACGCGCTTTGTGCAGGTCCGCTGCTTCGGCGAGGGCATGCGCCGCGTGTTCGGCGATCTCACGCTCCGCGGCGAAAAGCACGCGAGCGGCATGAGCTCCTTTCAGGCGCTCGCCACCGCCATCGCTGCGCAGGTCGGCACGGGAAATATCGTCGGCGCGTCCGGCGCGATCCTGACCGGCGGCCCCGGTGCGATTTTCTGGATGTGGATCATCGCCTTTTTCGGCATGGCGACCATTTACGCCGAGGCGACGCTCGCGCTGACCACCCGGCAGATCGACAAGGACGGTACGATCCACGGCGGCCCGGTCTATTACATCACGACCGCCTTCAAGGGCGGCTTTGGAAAGTTCCTCGCGGGCTTCTTCGCCGTCGCCATCATCCTCGCGCTCGGCTTTATGGGGTGCATGGTGCAGTCCAACTCCATCGGCTCCACGTTTGAGACCGCGTTCGGCGTCCCGGCGTGGATCGTCGGCGTCGCGCTCGTTGTCCTCTGCGGCGTCATCTTCCTCGGCGGCGTGCGCCGTCTCGCCGCCGTCGCGGAAAAGATCGTGCCGGTCATGGCGGCGCTCTTCCTCGCGGGCGCGCTCGTCGTGCTCATTGTCCGCATCCGCTATCTCCCCGCAACGTTCGGCATGATCTTCAAATATGCCTTCGAGCCGCAGGCCATCCTCGGCGGCGGCTTCGGCTACGCACTGAAAACGGCGCTTTCGCAGGGCGCGAAGCGCGGCCTTTTCTCCAACGAGGCCGGTATGGGCTCCACGCCCCACGCCCACGCGCAGGCGAATGTCAAATCCCCGCACGAGCAGGGCGTTGTGGCGATGATCGGCGTGTTCATGGATACGTTCGTCGTGCTCACGCTCAACGCGCTCGTCATCATCTCCACGCTCTATACGCCGGACGGCCCGCTTGCCAACGGCTACACCGGCGGCGTGACCGAAATTCTCGGCAAGAGCAACCTCGCGCAGACCGCCTTCGGCACTGTGTTCGGCAGCCGCTTCGGTGCGATCTTCGTTGCGGTGTGTTTGTTCTTCTTCGCGTTTTCCACGGTGCTGAGCTGGAACCTCTTCGGCAAGATCAACGTGATCTATCTTTTCGGCCGCGAAAATGCCAGGCGGAGCACAGCGGTCTATACGGTCATCGCGCTCGTGTTCATCTTCGCCGGAACGATGATGTCCAACGACCTCGTCTGGGAGCTCACCGACCTTTTCAACAATCTCATGGTGCTCCCGAACGCGCTCGCGCTCTTCGCTCTCACCGGTACGGTCGCCGCTATTGCGCGGGGCAGAACAAAAGAACAGATATAAGAAAAATCCGCCGCCGTTTCATCCGAAACGACGGCGGGCTTCATATTTGCTGAGATGCACGCTTAAGTGCATCTCACGTCGGGGTCATGTCAAAAGCCGAACGAGGCAAATGCGCTCATCGCGGCGGCATGGGCGTCCCCAAAACAGTTTTCACAGGTATAGACAAGGACGGAGGTACCCTTCTGTACGGCATAGAAATAAAAGGGATTATCCGCGGAAAGGCGGTCATCGGTCACGAGCTCCGCTTTGCTCCCGTCTTCCGTTTCGGTGCGGTCGATCCGCATATATTCTGAATAGACCGTTCCCAATGTCTGCGCAAATGCTTCGTCTGCGGAATCGACATAAGCGGAGAGGATCCCGGCAGCGCTCTCATCGCTGCCGCATACGGCAAAAAGGATATTGCCCGCCTTGTCGCCGGAGGCGTTATACGTGGAATCAAATTCCTCCAGCTCGATGCACTGGTATTCTTTAATGTCAAAGCCCTTGGATTCAATGATATAGGGCAGCTGCTGATCCGGCCAGGCGAATCCGCGCTTTCCGGAAAGCTTGGACAGCTGGTCTTTTTCCACGTAGCTGTGCCACTGCTCATAGGTGACGATCCCGGCCTTGTCAAGAGCGCTCATAAAGCCGGATACAGATACGGTTTTTCCGCAGCCGGTGAGAGCCAGACACAGCGCAAAAATCAGCACAAAGAGACAAAATCTTTTTTCATAAGGTTCCCTCCTGCATATTTTTTGTGAAACAAATATAGATTATCATATCTGCGGTTAAATGACAATATATACCCAAATAAAAGTAAAAAAGGCCCGCCGCCGTTTTGAAGTGACCCCAAAAAGTTAGACAATATTTGAAGAAAAAATTGTTCAAGCAAC
>CAVEPP010000304.1:0-2707 GCA_963617605.1 Alloprevotella sp.
GTCCGGAGGCATTGCCTCCGGACGTTTAACGTTATAAGGCTTTAAAATTCGCGGCCCTTGTAGTGGACGTGGAGCAGCTCGTGTTCGCGCTCGCCGATGTCCCGCAGGAGCGTTTCGATGACGGGGTTCTGCTCGCTGCGCTTGATGAGTGCGGTCTTGTCGGCGTTGTAGAGCCCCGCGGCGCGGTCGTACTTGTCCTTCGTAAGGCCGTGCGGCTGGCCCGCGCCGCCGACGCAGCCGGCACGGCAGGTCATGACCTCGATGAGGTCAAAGTATTCGCGGCCGGTCTCGATCTCGTCGATGAGCTTCTGGGCGTTGAGAAGGCCGTTGCACACCGCGATGCGGATCGTCCGCTCGCCGACGAGCATGCTCGCCACGCGCACGCCCTCCACGCCGCGAAGACCGGAGTATTCAATGGCCATCGCCGCGTTTTTGGTCTTGTCCGGGCAGCAGCAGCGCGCGACCGCTTCCGCCACGCCGCCGGTCGCGCCGAAGATGACGCCGGAGCCGGTCGTGATGCCGAACGGCATGTCCACGGCCTCGTCCTCCAGATTGGCGAAATCGATGCCGCTTTCCTTGATCATGTTGATAAGCTCGATCGTCGTGAGCACGGCGTCCACATCGGGCTTGCCGTTGTGGGTGAACTCCTCGCGCTTCGCCTCGCCCTTCTTCGCGGTGCAGGGCATGACGGCGACGTGGTAGACCTCGCGGCCGTCGCTGTTCTTTTCATAGTGGTCGCGCAGCACGGCGGCGAACATCTCCATCGGGGACTTGCAGGAGGAAATGTGGCGGAGCAGCTCGGGACGCTGATATTCGACGTATTTGACCCACGCAGGGCAGCAGGAGGTGAACATCGGGAACGTGCCGCCGTTTTTGAGCCGGTCCATAAACTCCTTCGCCTCGACGACCGTGGTGAGGTCGGCGGCGAACGAGGTGTCAAATACCTCGGCCGCGCCCATGAGCCGGAGCGCCGCGACCATTTTGCCCATGGCGTTTTCGCCCGGACGCAGACCGAACGCTTCGCCGATGGCGACGCGCACCGCCGGAGCGATCTGGAAGACAACGCGCTTATTTTTGCCGTGCAGCGCGCGCCACACGCGGCCGATGTCGTTATACACGGTGATCGCAGCGGTGGGGCACACGGCGGCGCACTGGCCGCAGCCGATGCAGTCGGTCTCGGCGAGCTTCTGGTCAAATGCCGGCATCACGCGGAGATCGGCGCTGCGGTGCGTGAAGTCGATGATGTTCATGCCCTGGATCTCCTCGCACGTGCGCACGCAGTCGCCGCAGAGGATACACTTGTTCGGGTCGCGCACGACCGAGGGGCTGGAGGTGTCGAGCGGGAGCTGTTCGCGCGTGTCCTCAAACCGGACGCGGCGCACGCCGAAGCGCAGCGCCAGCCGCCGCAGCTCGCACGCACTGGACTTTTCGCACACCGTGCAGTCACGGTCGTGCGAGGCGAGCAGGAGCTCAATGATCATCCGGCGGTATTTGAGCAGACGCGCGGTGTTGGTCTGGATGGAGAGCCCGTCACGCGGTTCCATGGAGCAGGAGGCGTCAATATGCCCGCTTTCATCCTCCACGACGCACATGCGGCACGCGCCGTAAACGGAAAGATCGGAGTAGTAGCACAGCGTCGGCATGTTGATGCCCGCCTTGCGGATGACGGAAAGCACATTCTTTTCCCCGTCGAACGCGACGCGCTGGCCGTTGATATACATGATTCCCTTTGCCATGTCTTTACACCTCCCGAATCGCGCCAAACTTGCAGTTCTTGACGCAGGCGTTGCAGCGGATGCATTTTTCCGTGTCGATCACGAACGGCTTCTTGACCTCGCCGGTGATCGCCTCCACCGGGCAGTTGCGCGCGCAGAGGCTGCACCCCTTGCACTTTTCCGGGTCAATCTGCAATACCTTGGGCTTGCCGTTGCAGAGCGGGCAGAACTTGTCGCGCACGTGGCGCTCATAGTCCTTACGGAAGTAGCGCAGCGTGGACTGCACGGGCTTGCATGCGCTCTGTCCCAGACCGCAGAGCGCGGTGTGGGAGATCGTGTCGGAGAGATCTTCGAGAAGCTCGATGTCCTCCTCGCTGCCCTCATTGCCGACGATGCGCTCAAGCGCTTCGAGCATGCGCTTTGTGCCCTCGCGGCAGGGGATGCACTTGCCGCAGGATTCCTTCTGCGTGAATTTCATGAAGAAGCGGGCGACCTCGGCCATGCAGGTGTCCTCGTCCATGACGACGAGACCGCCGGAGCCCATGATCGCGCCGACGTGCTTGAGCGAGTCATAGTCGAGCGGGAGATCAAGATGTTCCTCCGTGAGACAGCCGCCGCTCGGGCCGCCGATCTGCACGGCCTTGAATTTCTTCCCGTCCTTGATGCCGCCGCCGATATCGAAAATGATCTCGCGCAGCGTCGTGCCCATGGGCACTTCGATAAGGCCGGTATTTACCACGTTGCCGGTCAGTGCGAACGCCTTCGTGCCGGGAGAGCCGGCGGTGCCGACCTGACGGAACCAGGCCGCGCCGTGCTCGATGATGAGCGGCACGGCGGCGAAGGTCTCAACGTTATTGAGCACCGTGGGCTTTGCCCAGAGACCCTTTTCCACGGTGCGCGGGGGCTTGGTGCGCGGCATGCCGCGGTTGCCCTCGATGGACGCGGTCAGCGCGCTGCCCTCGCCGCAGACGAACGCGCCTGCGCCGCGGTTG
>CAVEPP010000305.1:0-2689 GCA_963617605.1 Alloprevotella sp.
AATGCACAACGGTGCTGCAAAACCTTCCACTTGAAATTCGCTCAATAAGCTAATATAATGAAAGGGAACAAAACCGCAAAGGAGGTGCGCCATGGGCGAGCGGACATATCTTGCCATTGATCTCAAGTCGTTCTATGCCTCGGTGGAGTGCATGGAGCGCGGCCTTGACCCGATGACGGCGAATCTCGTTGTGGCGGACCCGACCCGCACGGAAAAGACAATCTGCCTTGCGGTATCTCCGGCGCTCAAGGCTTACGGTATTCCGGGCCGCGCACGGCTCTTCGAGGTTGTGGAGGCGGTGCGAAAGATCAACGCCGCGCGCCGCGCCGCTGCGCCGGGCCATACGTTCACCGGGAAATCGTGCAGCGCGCCGGAGCTTGCGGCAAACCCCGCGCTGGAGCTGGACTATGTCGTTGCGCCGCCGCACATGGCGCACTACATGCGCTACAGCGCCGGGATCTATAACATTTACCTGCACTACGTAGCGCCCGAGGACATCCATGTCTACTCCATCGACGAGGTATTCATGGATGTGACCGATTATCTGCCCACGTACCGCATGTCGGCGCATGACCTCTGCCGGAAGATATTGCGCGAGGTGCTGCACACGACCGGCATCACCGCCACGGCGGGCATCGGGACGAATCTCTATCTCTGCAAGATTGCCATGGACATTGAAGCCAAGCACATCCCGCCGGACGAGGATGGCGTGCGCATTGCAGAGCTTGACGAAACGAGCTACCGACGCAAGCTCTGGGGCCACCGGCCTCTTACGGATTTCTGGCGCGTCGGCGCGGGCACGGTGCGGCGGCTGGAAGCGCTGGGAATACACACAATGGGCGATATCGCCCGCTGCTCGCTTGGAAAGAGCGGAGATTTCTATAACGAGGAGCTGCTCTATAAAACATTCGGTGTGCAGGCGGAGCTGCTCATCGACCACGCCTGGGGTTGGGAGCCGTGTACAATCGCGGACATCCGTGCCTACCGGCCGGACTCCAACAGCATCAGCTCCGGCCAGGTGCTGCAGGAGCCGTACGACTGGCACAAGGCCAAGCTCATCGTGCGCGAGATGACCGACCTTCTCGTGCTCGATCTCGTGAAGAAGCGCCTGTGTACCGACCAGCTCACGCTCACGATCGGGTATGACATCGAAAATCTCTCCGACCCCGCCCGCGCCGCGGAGTACGACGGTGAAACGCACGTGGACCGCTATGGCCGCCGTGTGCCGAAGCACGGCCACGGCACGGCAAATCTCACGGGGTACTCGTCCTCCACGCGCGAGATCACGGACGCGGTCATGGCGCTCTACGACCGCATTACGGATAAAAGCCTTCTTGTGCGCCGCGTGACGGTCGCGGCAAACCGCGTCCTGCCGGAGGATAAGATCCCCCGCGCCGCCGAGAGCGGCGAGCAGATGGATCTCTTTTCCGCCGCAGAGGAGAAGCCGGGCACGAGCGGCGCGGATCCAAAGGCGCGCGAGCGCGAGCGGCGGCGGCAGGAGGCCATTCTCGCCATCCAGCAGCGGTACGGCAGCAACGCCATTTTAAAGGGCATGAATCTCGAAGAGGGCGCGACGACGCGCGAGCGGAATAAACAGATCGGAGGACACCGGGCATGAAGCGCGAGAAATGTCATGATTACGATGATATCATCGCCCTGCCGCACCATGTTTCCGACGTACACCCTCCCATGCCGCGGCGCGACCGGGCGGCGCAGTTTTCCTCGTTCGCCGCGCTCACCGGATACGAGGCCGTCGTCGCGGAAACGGCGCGGGAGTTCGGCGAGAAGGAGACCGGGGAATACGAGACGGAGAACGAATGGTGACTTGTATTCCGCTCTCTGCCGCGGTACAATAAACGCATACCACCGGGAGGAATTGCAATGGAAAAGATCGCACTTATCACCGGCGCGAGCCGCGGCATCGGCCGCGCGACGGCGCGCCGTCTTGCCCACGAGGGCTATACCGTTGCCGTAAACTATCATGTCCGGCAGGACTGCGCCGACTCGCTCGTGGCGGAGCTTGCCGCCGAGGGGCTGCGCGCCGCCGCGTTTCAGGCGGACGTCGCCGACCGTGCGCAGGTGGAGGATATGGTGCGCCGCGTAGAGGATACGTTCGGCCATGTGAGCCTTCTTGTGAATAACGCGGGCGTTGCGGGTCAGGCGCTCTTTCAGGACGTGACAGAGGAGATGTGGCGGCGCTATTTCGGCGTGAATATCGACGGCGCATTCCATACCATCCAGGCCGTCCTGCCGCCGATGCTCCATGAGCACGCGGGCTGCATCGTAAATGTCTCGTCCATGTGGGGGCTGCGCGGCGCGAGCTGCGAGGTGACGTATTCCGCTACAAAAGCCGCGCTCATCGCGCTCACGCGCTCGCTGGCCGCGGAGCTTGCGCCAACGCACATCCGCGTCAACTGCGTTGCGCCCGGCGTCATCCAGACCGACATGCTCTCGGCGCTGCCGGACGAAGTTCTGCCGCAGCTCGTTGAAGAAACGCCGCTGCGCCGTCTCGGACGGCCGGAGGACATCGCCGCCGCGGTCTCCTACCTTGCGAGCGACGACGCGAGCTTCGTCACCGGACAGGTGCTCACCGTAGATGGGGGATTTATCCTTTGATTAACATAATAAAGTAAACATAATTTAATTAACATAACAAAAATGACTGCAAAGAGAAATGTTCCTCTTCGCA
>CAVEPP010000306.1:0-2684 GCA_963617605.1 Alloprevotella sp.
GGAGTTGCTTTCATATGTTCCGCCGGAGCCGGACGAAGCGGTTCCGGAAGATGCTGTTTCAGAGGACGTTGTTCCAGACGACGCCGTTTCCAAAGACGTCGTTCCGGAAGACGTGTTTCCGCCGCCAGACGATCCGCCATACCACGTTTTCTGCGCCGCCTGCTGCGCGGCGTATTCCTGCATGGCCTTCAAAAGCTCCTGCATCGCCTCGTCCTCGGCCTGTGCGATGGCGTCATATTCCGCCTGGGCATCGTGCGAAAGCTCGTCAAGATTGGCGATAAGATCGCGCGCCGCAGCGACCTGTGCGTTCAGCTGTTCGCGGCGGGCGGAAAGCTCCGCGTTCATGGCGTCCTGTTCCGCCTTGGCGGTCTCATATTCCCGCTTGATCGTTTCAACGTCCTCGCGGCTCTTCTGCAGAGACTTTTCGAGCTCACGGTCATAATGCATGATGTCGTTCACGTCCGCGGCGCGGGCAAGCATCTCCGGAACACTGTCCGCTTCAAAAATGAAAGTGAGATACGACTGACTGCCGTTTTCCTCCATGGAGCGGATGCGTTCACGCAGAAGCGCCGTCTGTTCGGTTTCCGCGGCAGTCGCCGCGGCGAGCTCTTCTTCCTTGCGGTCAATGAGCTCCTGATAGACGGCGATCTGCTCTTCAATGAGTGCGATCGTCTCGCGGTTGAGCGAGATCTGCTTATCGAGCGCCGCCTTACGGTATACGATCAGCGCCTGGTTGTCGGAAAGGCCCTGTATGACCTGCTCCTGCTCCATGAGCTGCTCTTCAAGCTGCGCACGCTTTTCCGCCAGCCGCTCAAGATCGGTCTCGTCCACAGCGTGCGCCGGAAGGACGGTGATGACGAGCGAGAGGATCATAATGACCGCCAGCACAACGCAGATCATGGAAAAAACGGTTTTTTGCAATTTGTTACGTTTCATAGGCTCCTTATAACCCGTAAAGGGGGAATCAGCAGTTCCAATACGTAAGGCCGGAGAAATAGGCCGCCGGGTCGGTCTGTGCGCCGTTGATGCGGATCTCAAAGTGGCAGTGCGGGCCGGTAGATACGCCGGTCGAACCGACCGCGCCGACATACTGCCCGGCGGTGACGTACTGTCCGTAGCTCACGCCGATGGAGCTCATATGCGCATACACCGTAACGATGCCGTTGCCGTGGTCTACCATGACGCAGTTGCCGTAGCCGCCGTTCGCGCCGGCGTAAATGACGTCGCCCGCGCCGGCCGCCACAATGGACGCGCCCATGCCTGCGCCGATATCCAGACCGCCGTGGTATGTGCTCGCGCCGGTCGTCGGCGCTACGCGGTAACCGAAACGGGAGGTGATGAGCGTACAGCTCGGCACCGGCCACTGGAGATCGGAAAGGCTGGTAGCGGAATTGCCGCCGGTGCTGCCGCCGGTACTTCCACCGGTATTGCCTCTGGTGTTACCGCCGGTATTGCCGGAATTGTTATTGGAATTGTTGTTCTGATTGCGCTTTGCTTCTTCCGCGGCGCGCTTGCGGATCGCTTCCTGCAGCGTCTCCTCCGCTTCGGCTTCCGCCTCGGCGATGGCGTCATATTCCGCCTGGGCATCGTCGGAAAGCGTTTCGATGTCGGCGATCATGGTGTATGCCGCTTCGACCTGCGCGTCCAGCTCGGACTGCTTGGTGTCCAGTTCCTTCTGAAGAAGCTCCTGCTCGTGGCGGGCTTCCTCGTAGCTCTTCTTGATGGACTCGACATCCTCGCGCGCCGCCATATACTCTTCTTCCAGAGTTTTATCGTAGTGCATGATGTCGTTCACGTCGCCGATGCGGGAAAGAAGCTCAGTCACGCTGGAGGAATCAAAGATGAAGCTCGCATAGGAAAAGGTGCTGTTTTCCTCCATGGCGCGGATGCGGGAGCGAAGAAGCTCCGTCTGCGCCGTTTCCTTTTCAAGCGCCTTGTCAAGCTCCGCCTGCTTTTCGGCGATGATCTCGTCGTAGATCTTGACCTGCTCGCCGATGAGTTCGATCATCTGGCGGTTGATCTCGATCTTTCCGTCCAGGGCGATCTTGCGGGTGACGAAGCGCGCCTTCTGGCTCGTGAGATCGTTGATGACGTCCTGCTGCTCCTGCGCCTGCTGCTCAAGAGCGTCGAGCTTTTTCTGGAGATCGTCGATCTCCGACTGGGAGACCGCGTACGCCGGCAGCGATGCGGCAAGCGCCGCGGCTGCGAGAATGGCGCAGAATACAGAACGAAGATTTTTTTTCAAGCTTTTCATAGTAAGTACGTAATGTCCGGGAAGGATCAAACCTTCAGATAGTTGCGGATCGCCATAGCGCCGCCGAACGCGCCGACCAGGATGCCGATGGCAAGAAACACGATCAGCAGCGGCGTCATCAGCAGCGAGAACGGCATGACCTGAATGAGGTTGGCAGCAATGGAGACCGAGATCTTCTGCGCAATGAAGTTGTAAACCGCCCACTGCAGCAGAAAACCGATGCCCGAGCCGAGCAGCCCGAGGATCAGGCCCTCAACAACGAACGGCGTGCGGATAAAGCTGTTGCTCGCGCCGACCATTTTCATGACCGCAATCTCATCGCGCCGCGTGAACGTAGCGAGCTTGATGGTGTTCGACATCATAAAAACGGAAACAACGAGCAGGATAACGATCAAAATCGCCGTAATGACGCTCACAACGTTGCGCACCG
>CAVEPP010000307.1:0-2671 GCA_963617605.1 Alloprevotella sp.
AGAAAGCCGGACTGGCTGTCCGACTTTCCTGTCCAAATTTATTGTAATAGGAGAACTATCCCATGGTGAATAAAATGGAAAAGTGCCTGCATCCGGTGCTGGCCAGGCGCGATCAGAATTGGTTCTGCTCCCGCATCCAGGCAGAGATGAAGCGGCAGGGCCTCGGCTATCTGATCCTCCAGACACCCTATAACGTCATGTACGCCACCGGCTACTCCCCGCTCGTCGGCAGCTCGGCTGCCGTCATCCCGGCGGAGGGCGACGCGCACCTCATCATCAGCACACTTGAGAGCGCGGACGCCTATGCTTCCACGAACAACGTCGATGTGCGCGAGTTCATGTCGTGGGTATTCATCGATAACGGCACCGAGGAATCCCGCCGCGACAAGGGCGACGTGATGGATCCCGACGCTGTGGTGCATATGACGATCGACCTCATCAAAAACACCCCGATGGACGGCAAGGTCGGCATCGAGATGGGCTCCGTGAGCCACGCATTTTACGGCAAGCTCGCCGCCGCGCTGCCGGAGGGCATGATCGTGGACGGCTCCTCTGTTACGAGAAACTGCCGCGTCGTCAAGTGCCAGTGGGAGATCGATATGCTGCGCCTGGCCGCTACCGAGGCGGACAAGGCATGGCGCGCGATGGCCGCGGAGATCAAGCCGGGCATGCCCGCATGGAAGCTCGATGCGATGTTCGCCTACGAAGCCAGCAAGCTCAATCTGGAGCACGGCACCTGCGGCCGTTCACACAGCTTCATCCCGGCCGTCGGCCCGTACTATGGTCTGTGCGGCGTGCCGCGCGGATACATCCTCAAGGCCGGCGACGTTATCAAGTTTGACGTCGGCTACTCCTACTTCGGCTACTGGAGCGATATCGCCCGCACATTTGCCGTCGGCGGCACGGCTCCCGACGAGGTGCTGGAGATCTACGACACGCTCTATAAGGCCAACCGCATGGGCGTGGAAATGCTCAAGCCCGGCACGCCGATGAAGGATATCTACAATGCCATCCGCGAGCAGGTCGAGCAGAGCCGTCTCATCCCGAAGTATCCCCGCGGACACATGGGCCACTCCATCGGCAGCGGCGTCGGCCCCGAGGAATATCCGACCATCGCTCCGGGCACGGACTATGTGCTCAAAGAAAATATGGTCCTCTGCCTTGAAACGCCGTACTCCGCCACCGGCGGCGCGCCGGTCAAGGGCGGCTTCAACCTTGAGGATACCCACGTCATCACCGCCGACGGCCACGACTCGTTCACCGTCATGCCGGACAACATTTTCTGGAAGTAAGCTGCATTGTATCGTATAATAGTTTCGCGGAAAGACTGCGGCCTTTCCGCGGAACTATTCTTCATTTCTGTAAAAAGGAGCTTTATACTATGGCGATCAAGGTTTACGGCAGCAACATCTGCCCCGGCACGATGCGTTTCCTCTCCATCTTGACGGAAAACGGCGTTATGCCGCAGTTCATCAACGTGACCGGCTCGATCAACCTGCTCAAGGAATTTATCTATCTGCGCGATACGCACCCGGCGTTCGACGCCTTCCGCGGCACGGGACGCATCGGCTTCCCTCTCGTTCAGCTTGAGGACGGGACCTATACGACCGATCTGGACGGCGTGCTGGACAGCTTCGGTATCACCGCGCGCATGCAGTTCGGCAAATGACCACCTTCGCCGCACGAAAACGGCAGCATAAAGGTTTTTGTTGCATTTCTCCCAGGGGCGTGTTTTAATAATACTTTAGGAAATAAAGTTTTGGAGAATGCAGAGTGAAAAACCGGAAAAGCGACGAAAAATTCGGCGGAGAAAACAACGTTGGCGATATCATTGAGCAGCTTGCCTACCGGGGTGATTTAAAGATCCGTCTGGCGGCCATGCTGTATAAGGGTGTCTCTGAGTCGAGAGACTACGGCGACGGCGAACCGATAAAAATGCTGGATGCGCATATGCTGGATGACATTGACAAACACCCCGGCATATTGAGCGCGGATCTTGCGCAGCGCTGGTGCCGCACGCGCAGCGCCGTGTGCATCATCGTACAGCGGCTGGAGGATAACGGGTACATCTATAAGGAGTACCTGTCCGGCAACAAAAAGGAGCGCGCCCTGTTCTGCACGGAGAAGGGAAAAAATCTCTGCCGCCTGCACCGGCAGTACGACGCGATGCGTACGAGCGCTCTTATCAATGACCTGCTCCGCTACTGCACGGCGGACGAGATCGAGGCCTACTTCAAAGTGCTCGATATCCAGATACGCCTCATGCAGAAGGGCTACTATATCGATGCCAACGGCGTGGTGGCCTTCAATTACGAAGAGGACGAATAACCGAGCAAAACCCCGCAGCTTTCAAGCTGCGGGGTTTGCGCTTTTTCGGGGGATCAGATGTGGTTTGCGACCTCAAAGGCATCCCACACGGCGCTATGGACATTATGGAACTCCTTGCAGTCGCCGATGGCGTAGACCTCGTTGCACTCCTGCATGGCGTTATAAAGCTCGCGGTCCGGTGTGAAGCCGACGGCCAGAATGACCGTGTCGGCGGGGACCGTTTCCTCCGCGCCGGTGTCGAGATCACGGATGACGAGGCCGTTCTCCGTCGCCTTCACCGCGGTGGTGCGGCAGCGGACGTCTGTGCCATAGAACGGAACGAGTCGTTCGAGCTTTTCGCTGT
>CAVEPP010000308.1:0-2661 GCA_963617605.1 Alloprevotella sp.
CCTCGGGGTACTGCATCAGCCGCCACGAAAAGCTGATCGCGTTCTTGCCGCTGCAGCTGCCGAAGCGGGTGCGCGCGCCGGTGATCGTCACGCGCGTCGGGGCTACACCCATGAGTGCGGCGTAGTGCTCGATCTTCGGCGGGAGGATCGTTTTGGCCTTTTCGATGAGCGCGCGGCGCTGTGCTTCGTCCGGCTCGGGATGCGCGGCCTGCCGCGCCGCGAACCGCTCATGCTCACGCGCAAGCCACGCGCTCTCCTTTTCCACGATCCGGCGGATCTCCGCCTCGGACGTGAAATACGGCGCTCGAACAACGAGCTGCCCATCCTTATCGAGCCGCAGCCCGACGGTCCTCCGGTTTGAGCGGATGACGGTATAGTTTTCCATCAGTACCACGCCCACCCGAAGAAAAGAATTTTGATGAGCCATTGCCCGACGGTGTAATCGACCGTCACGGGGATCTCCTTCGTGACGAATCCGTCGCCGGAAACGCAGGTGAGAACGGTCTCGCCGCGCGCGCAGGCGCGTACCTCGCCGGTCGAGGGATCGGGCGAGGCAATATTGATGTCCGAGCTATACCAGCGGACGGTTTTGTCGGAAGCGTCCTCCGGTGTGATCACGGCTTCGAGCGTCACGGTATCCTTATAATGAAGCGTGAGTGCATCCGGCAGCCCTTCTATGCCGCTTGCGGCGATGAGCGTGGGGATGCTCTCCTCGCCGAGCAGCACGCCGCAGTCGGCGCAGAAGCGCTGGCGCAGCCCCTCGCGGTCATAGGCCGGCGCGGTGACGGTCATCCAGTCGCCGGAAACGTGCTTCGGCACGGCGCGCGTCTCCATCGCCGCGCCGCAGAGCGCGCAGCGGAGCGTCTCCTCACCGTCTTCGGTCTCGGTGGGCGCTTTCGTTTCCGTCCACTCGCCGGGCGTGTGCTGCGGCGGCGTGAACGTGTCGCGGTAGGAATAGCCGCACACGGCGCAGGTGTGCTCGGTATAGCCGAAGGTCTCGCAGCTCCCGGCAACTACCGTGTCGGTATAGGACGGTGAATCGCATTTTTCCGGCTTCACGGCGGCGGAGTAATCGTAGATCTCGTTGCGCTGGAAATCGGCGGTACATTCGGTGATGTTCGTCCAGGTGAGAAGCTCCCCGGCAAACGCCTCGCAGTAGGCGCGCCGGTCGGCGTTGTCCTCGAAAAACGTGATCCTGCCGGTCACGGTGCAGCCGGAGACCGTGCCTACGTCCACCGCCTTGTCGTACTGATAGAACATACCGACAAGCCCGCCGTTGTGCGCATAGCCGCGGCAGGCGGCGTAGCCGTCGATCACGGCGGTGCAGCCGGTGAGAGTCGCGTTGCCGCAGGAGAGTATGCCGCCGAGAAACTGCTCGCAGCGGAGCGACGCGATGCTCTCATCGGAGAAAACGAGCGTGGAATCCGCGGAGCAGTTCGTATACGTCCCGCCGCCGAAGCCGACGAGCCCGCCGATCCCGGCGATGCAGCGGTCGTGCTCATCGACCGGTTCGCGCTGGCACGTCTCCGTAAGATCGATGCGGGCATCGGAAACGGAGATATTTTCAAGCGTTGTTTCGGGCGAGGCAAAGCCCGCAAGCGTTCCGGCGAATACATCCTCCGGCGTCTCCACGGCGATGTTCACGCCGCGCAGCGAAAGATCGCGGATCGAAGCGCCGTCGAGCACGGAGAAGAAGCCCGTGAGCGCGGTGTCGTAGGTCTTGTCGTTCCCGTCCACCGTTTCGGCGCGGTCCGCGCCGAGCGAGACGACCGTAAGATTATAAATGGTATGTCCGCCGCCGTCGAGCGTGCCGGAAAAGGCGAGCGGCTGCCAGTCCACACCGGTCATGTCGATGTCGGCGGCGAGAACAAAGTCGCCGTCCGGCGCTTCGCGCAGGAGCGAAAGCTCCTCCGCGGAGGATATTTCGCAGGGCGCGTCCGCTGCCGCGGCGGGGCAGAGCGCAAGCAGAAGCACGGCGCACAGCGCGCCGGAAAGAAAGCGTTTAACGTTCATACAATGCCTCCTGTGATGCGGCCTAAGTATAGCACGCGCGTCAAATGTTTTGCAACTGCCGCCGCAATGCGGTATAATTAAAAAGACTTCCGTAGGGGCGGGGCTCTGCTCCACCCAAGGCAGACCGGATGAAATATGGAGTTTTTTTCTATGGAATACTATTTCGCCCCCATGGAGGGCATCACGACGCACATTTTCCGCGCGGTCCACGCGCGCCTTTTTCCCGGCGCGGACCGGTACTATACGCCGTTTTTCTCCCCGACGTCGGATCATCTCTTCACGCCGCGGGAGCTGCGCGAGCTGACGCCGGAACTGGAGTGCGCCGCGCCGGTCGTGCCGCAGATCCTCTCCAAGTGCGCTGCGGACATCGTCTGGGCTGCCGAGGGACTGCAAGACATGGGGTATACGGTATTCAACCTCAATCTCGGCTGTCCGTCGGCGACCGTGACGGCCAAGGGCAAGGGCGCGGGGCTGCTGCAAAAGCCGGACGCGCTCGACGCGCTGCTCGCGGATGTGTTCGCCGCCTCACCCATCGCCGTGTCGCTCAAAAGCCGGATCGGATTTCTTGCGGCGGAGGAATTTCCGCGCCTTCTTTCGATCTACCGGCAGTATAACGCGCAGGAGCTTATCCTCCACCCGCGCACGCGA
>CAVEPP010000309.1:0-2660 GCA_963617605.1 Alloprevotella sp.
GTCTGCCCAAGTACGAAAAGCCCAGGGTAGAACGTATCGAGAATCTCTCCCCCTCCGTGATCGTCGATCAGTCGCGTCTCGGCGGCAACGCCCGCTCAACCGTCGGCACGATCAGCGATATGTATGCCGCGCTGCGGCTTTTGTATTCGCGCATCGGCGAGCCTTACGCCGGCACCGCCTCCTGCTTCTCGTTCAACGACCCGAACGGCATGTGTCCCGAGTGCTCCGGCATCGGCAAGGTGATGACGGTCGATGTGGAAGGCCGCATCGACCCGGAAAAAACATGGAACGAGGGCATGGCGGACCTCCCCGCCTTTCACGTGGGCAACTGGTATTGGAAGCAGTACGCCGCCTCCGGCCTCTTTCCGCTCAACAAGAAATGGAAGGACTTTTCCGAGCAGGAGCGAAACCGCGTGCTCTACGGCGCGGACACAAAGGACGGAAAGCGGCTGAATAAACATGTGGACGGCATTTCGCACTATCTCCACCGGATGCTCATCCACCGCGACACCTCCACGATGAAGGAGGCGTCCGTCCGGCGGCTCATGGGGCTCGTTTCGGAAGCGCCCTGCCCGGCATGCCGCGGGCGGCGGCTGAACGAAAAGGCGCTCGCATGCAGGGTCGCAGGATACAGCATCGACGAGATGTGCGCCATGGAGTTCACGGAGCTCATTAAAGTCCTTCGTTCGATCACCGATCCGCGCGCCGCGTCGATCGTGACAACACTCACGGCGTCCTTGCAGCGCATGATCGACATCGGGCTGCCGTACCTTTCCATGGACCGCGAATCCTCCACGCTCTCCGGCGGCGAGGCGCAGCGGCTCAAGCTCGTGCGGTACATGGGCAGCAGTCTCACCGGCATGACGTACATTTTCGACGAGCCGAGCACCGGCATGCATCCGCGGGACGTGTACCGCATGACGCAGCTTTTGCAGCGTCTGCGCGACCGCGGCAACAGCGTGCTCGTCGTAGAGCACGACCGCGACGTGATCTCCATTGCCAACGAGGTCATCGACGTCGGGCCGGGCGCGGGGCGAAACGGCGGGCAGATCCTCTTTCAGGGGAGCTATAAGGCGCTTTTGTCCTCCGGTACGAAAACTGGCGAGGCGATGAAGCACATTGAGCCGCTCAAAGCGCATCCGCGCGTGCCGAAGGAGTTTCTGCCGGTGCGCGGTGCGAACATCCACAATCTGAAAAACGTGGATGCGGACATTCCGCTCAACGTTCTCACGGTCGTGACCGGTGTTGCTGGCTCCGGCAAAAGCTCGCTCATCCGCGACGTGTTCGCAAAGGAATACGCCGGGCGCGTCGTGCTCGCCGATCAGTCCCCCGTGACCGCCACGGGGCGCTCCACGAGCGCAACATTTCTCGGCTTCTTTGACGAGATCCGCCGCGTGATGGCGGAAGCCAACGGCGTGGATGCTGCGCTTTTCTCCTTCAACAGCCGCGGCGCGTGCCCGGTATGCGGCGGGCGCGGGCAGATCGTCACGGAACTGGTGTTCATGGACCCCGTTACGACCGTATGCGAGGCGTGCGAAGGCCAGCGCTACAGCGGCGAGGCGCTCTCTTACCGCTATAAGGGCAAGAACATCGTGGACATTCTCGCGCTCTCGGCGGCGGAGGCGTATGAGTTTTTTGCGGACAACCGGAAGCTACGCCGCGCGCTCGGCGCGATGCTGGAGGTGGGCCTTCCCTATCTCTCGCTCGGGCAGCCGCTCTCCACGCTCTCCGGCGGCGAGCGGCAGCGCGTGAAGCTCGCCAAGGATCTGGATAAGCGCGGCAGCATCTATGTGCTCGATGAGCCGACGACCGGGCTGCACGCCGCGGACATCCGGAAGATCATGGCACTGCTCGACTCTCTTGTCGAGCGCGGGAACACCGTGATCGTCATTGAGCACAATCTCGACGTGATGAAGCAGGCGGATTATATCATCGACGTCGGCCCCGACGGCGGCACCGCCGGCGGTGAGATCGTCTTCACCGGCACGCCGCAGGAGATGGCAGAGCATGCGCACACCATCACCGCAGAACACCTCCGAAAGTCCCTGTAAACGCAGAAACCCCCGCCCCGGCGCGCCGAAAGGCGTGCCGGGGCGGGGGATCTTTTTTCTCTGTCAGAGCGTGATCCAGTAGCGCTCCAGATTTTCATTCTCGTTCAGCTCATACTCGGTGCTCTCGTATACGCCGCCCGCATGCAGGATTGTCCGGCGACTCGCCTCATTCGTATCGAGACAGGTGATGAGCACTTTTCGGAGTCCCATCGAACGGCAGTAATCCAGCCCCCGCGCGAGCATCCACGAGGCATAGCCGCGCCGCCGCTCGTCCGGGCGCACCGAATAGCCGATGTGCCCGCCGTAGTGCAGCAGATAATCGTTGAGCGTGAGCCGCACCTGCAGCATGCCGACGATGCGGCCGTCGCTCATGCGCTCGCAGACGAACTGCGTGCTCTGCACCTTCCCCTCCGGGACGGTGGCGGGGTCAGCATACTGCGCGTTGATGGCAAGCCATTCCATCGGATCGGCCGTGCGGCGCATGGGGCCGGTGCCGTCCATGGAGCTGCCGGCATCGAGAAATGCCTGCCGGTAGGATGTATATTCCGCGGCGTCCTCCGCCGTCGGGAGGCGGAATTTCAGCTCTTCGTTCATCGTTCTTTCCTCTTT
>CAVEPP010000310.1:0-2641 GCA_963617605.1 Alloprevotella sp.
GGCCTCGAGGTTTACTATGCCCTGCGCGCGGGCAAGGCTCTCAATCGCCGTGTACAGCATTTTCCCGACGCCCATACGGCGGGTATCCTCACGCAGGTATATCGTCGTCTCCGCGGCCCAGTCGTAGGCTGCGCGGCCGACGAAGGGGCTCAGATACGCATAGCCCAGAAGCTCGCCGCCGCGCTCGGCGACGAGGTAGGGGTATCTCGGCAGTCTTTGCTCCATGCGCCGCGTAAATTCCTCAAGGCCCGGAACGGCGGTCTCAAAGCTTATGGCCGTGTCCTCGACGTAGGGCGCGTAGATCGCCAGAAGCCCGGGGGCATCAGAGGGCCGGGCGGTGCGAAGCTTTATATCATTCATGCTCTGCCGCTCCTTCCGTAGATATATGCCATGCGGCGCATTTTGTCCGCAAGCTCCTCTGTTGCGCTGCCCGGCGCCATGCGCCACTCCCAGTTGCCGCCGACCGTGCCGGGGGTGTTCATCCGTGCGTCCGCGCCGAGGCCGAGATGATCCTGCATCTGCGCTATGAAGAGCACGGCTCTCGAACGCATCCCGGCGCGCAGCACCGCCTCGGCAAGCCCGGCATCGTCCGCGCCGAGATATTCGCGCGCGAAGGCAAGAGCTTCGGGCTTTTCCCCGTCTATCCAGCCGCGCAGCGTATTATTGTCGTGCGTTCCGGCATAGCAGATGCAGTTTTCAGGGCAGTTGTGCGGCAGGTAATCGCTCAGGCTCTCGGGATCGAAGGCAAATTCGAGCACCTTCATGCCCGGGAGGCCGCTGTCGGCAAGCAGCCTGCGCACCTCCGGTGTCAGCACGCCGAGATCCTCGGCGATAAAGCGCACGCCGCCGAACCATGCGGTGAGTCTGCCGACGAGGTCCATGCCGGGTCCCGGCCGCCATTGCCCCTGCTTTGCGCTGCCGGCTGTGCGCGGCACGGCCCAATAGCTTTCAAAGGCGCGGAAATGGTCGATGCGCAGCATGTCGTAAAGCCTCGACGCGCCGTCGACGCGGCGTATCCACCAGCCGTAGCCGTCGCGCTGCATGGCCTCCCAGTCGTACAGGGGATTCCCCCAGAGCTGCCCGTCGGCGCTGAAATAGTCAGGCGGCACGCCGGCGACTTCAATGGGGACGTTTTTCTCGTCCAGCAGGAAAAACTCCGGCTCCGCCCACACGTCGGCCGAGTCGAGGGGAACGTATATCGGCATATCGCCTATGATGCCGATCCCCTTTTTGCGGGCATAGGCGCGCAGAGCGTCCCACTGGCGGTAGAAAAGATACTGCACATAGGAATAAAACCGCACATCGCCGCTCAGCTCGCGGGAGTATTTCTCCACCGCCCCGGCGCGGTGCAGGCGTATATCCTCGGGCCACTCAGTCCATGCGCTGCCGTTAAAATGCTCCTTGAGCGCCATGTACAGCGAAAAATCGCGCAGCCAGCGCGCGTTATCGCGGCAGAAGGCGTCAAACCCGGCATCGTCCCGCTCAAGTCCGCGGCGGGCAGCCAGGCGCAGGAGCGGCATGCGGCTTTGGCGCAGAGCACCGTAATCCACGCGCTGCATATCGTCTCCCCAATTTACCGGGTCTATCTCGCTTTTTTTCAGCAGCCCGTCCTCGGCGAGCAGGCCGGGGTCTATGAAATACGCGCTCCCGGCAAAGCTCGAAAAGCTCTGATAGGGCGAATCGCCGCTCCCGGCGGGGCCTACGGGCAGTATCTGCCACCACGACTGCCCCGCGGCGGCGAGAAAATCGACAAACTCATACGCCGCACGGCCGAGCGTTCCTATACCGTACTCGGACGGCAGCGAGAACAGCGGCATGAGCACGCCGCAGCTTCGTTCAATATCCATACTGTCACCTCTCTGTGATAGGGCTATTTTAGACGCGAAGGCCCGGAAAATCAAGCGCAATTTTACGTTGAACTTGCGGCGCTTTATATGTATAATACTAAATAACATGGATAAAAGGAGGCGGCAGATATGATCCTGTACTACAGCGGTACCGGAAACAGCGCGTATGCGGCGCGGAGGATAGCCGAGGCCGTCGGCGACGAGGCGGTCGATCTCTTTTCCCGCCTGCGCGATAACGACACATCGCCCATGGAGTCCCAGAAGCCCTGGGTCATCGTAACACCGACCTACGCCTGGCGCGTGCCGCGCATCGTGCGTGGCTGGCTCGATAAGACCGAGCTGCGCGGGTCTCGCGACATTTACTTTGTCATGACCTGCGGCAGCGAGACAGGCGATGCCGGAAGCTACGCCGGGAAATGGTGCGCCGGCAGGGGCCTGAGCTTCAAGGGCTGCGCCGGGGTAGTCATGCCTGAAAACTACATCATCATGTTCACCGCGCCCTCGCCCAAGGAGGAGGCTGAGATCATCGTCCGTGCAAACGGCAGGCTCGACTCCCTGTCGCAGAGCATTGCAAAGGGCGAGAGCTTCGCCCGCCCGCGGATAAGGCTCATCGACAGGCTGTACAGCGGCGCCGTGAACGATGTGTTTTATGCGCTGTTCGTCAAAGCGAAAAAATTCCGCACGACGGACGCGTGCATCGGCTGCGGGGCCTGCGCCGCAATGTGCCCGACGAAAAATATACGTATCGAAAACGGCAGGCCCGTCTGGGGAGATAACTGCACCCACTGCTCGGC